>NZ_MLYN01000070.1:0-134425 GCF_001866675.1 Streptomyces sp. MUSC 14 | reverse complement strand
ACCGCGTGCCGAGGCCTGCCGCAGGGATGACAGCCTTGCTGATCCTGGGGTGCGACTGAGTCATGCCCGCCACCTTAACCGGTGGCTTTGTACGGAATCCGTAGCCCCGATTGGTTGACCCTTTATGACTGCATTGAACAATCAAGAAGGACGCGAGACGACCCGTGGAACACGAGGGACGCATGAGCGAGCCTGACAAGCGGACGTTGCGGCGGGAGCTCCTCACGGTGAGGAACAGGTTGACGCCGGATGACGCCGACGCGACAGGGCGGGCGCTGGCGGGGCGCGCCCTGGAGCTGCCCGAACTGGCGCGTGCGCGCACGGTGGCGGCGTACGTCTCCGTAGGGAGCGAACCCGGCACGCGGGCGCTGCTCGACGCGCTGCGCGCGCGGGACGTGCGGGTCCTGCTCCCCGCGCTGCTGCCGGACAACGACCTGGACTGGGGCGAGTACACCGGCCCGGACTCCCTCGCCCGGGTCCGGCACGGCGGGAAGATGGCGCTCTTCGAGCCCGCGGGCACGCGCCTCGGCCCGGACGCGGTGACAGGCGCCGACGTGGTCCTGCTGCCCGGGCTCGCCGTGGACGCGCGCGGGATGCGGCTGGGGCGCGGCGGAGGGTCGTACGACCGCGTGCTGGCCCGCCTGGAGCGCGCGGGCGTACGGCCCCGGCTCGTGGTCCTGCTCTACGACACGGAGGTCGTCGCACACGTCCCGGCCGAGGCGCACGACAAGCCGGTGCACGCGGTGGTGACGCCCTCCGGCGTGCGCCGTTTCCCGAGTGCCTGACCCATCGAAGGAGAACGGCCCTCCACGCGTGCGTGGAGGGCCGTTCCGGGTGCCGTGCCGCCGTCAGGTGCTCACGGCTTCAGGGTGAGCGTGTCGCTCGTGTTCTTGTCGACCGCCTTGGCCGAGAACGACCAGGGCAGCAGCTCGCCCTTGGCCCACAGGCTCGTCTGGTCCGTGTAATGCGCGCTGAAGGCGTGCCCGGAGGCGCCGGTCAGGTTGATCCACTTGGACTTGTCGAAGTCGGCGAGGTTCACGACCATCCGCATCGACGGCACCCAGACGACGCCGTAGCCGCCCGCGGCGTTCCAGCCGGTCGCGTTGACCGTGGCCTCGCCACCGCTGAGCTTCCAGGGGCCGCGGTTGAGGATGTACTGCAGGACCTGCGGGCCGTCGGTGCCGAGCGTCTGGTTCTTCAGGAACAGACGGTGCAGTCGGCCCCAGCTCCAGGTGTCGATGTCCTTGCCGAGCTTGGCGGTCAGCTCCCAGCGGGCGTCGATCATGGCCCGCGCGAAGAGCTGGTCCATGTTGTTCGCGGCGGGGCGGGTGCCCGACTTGGGCGTCTTCCACCAGTTGCTGTCCGGCGTGTCCATCAGGTTGCGCACGACCTCGAACCAGCGGTCGCCGCCGTCCGGCTGCGCCTGGTCGGCGTCGCGCTCACCGCACTCGCGCACCTTGGTGTTGTCGTCGACCGGACCGGTGCTGTCGATCTTGTCGACCCACAGGCACTGGCCCTTGACGCGCAGTTCCTTGGGCATCTTGTTGCCGAAGGCGAGCTTGAGGATGTTGCGCCAGACCGAGTTGAAGTACGCGGCCGCCGCGGAGTCGGAGTCCTGGGTGTAGTCCCAGCCCTCCAGCAGCTTCTGGGCCTGGCGCACGTTCTTGTCGTCCAGGTTGATCTTCAGCAGCTTCGGCACCAGGAGCTTGGCGATCTCGCTGCTGTTGTCCAGCTGCATCTGCCGCATGTCGTCGGTGGAGATCTTGCCACCGTCCTTGATCTTGGACTCGATCAGGTCGGTGATGCGCTGGCTGCGCGTGCCGTAGCCCCAGTCGGTGGTCAGGGTGTACGGGTACTTGTCCTTGTCGACCACGGCCTGGTTGGCGGTGACGATGTAGCCGCGCTTGGGGTTGTACTCGTAGGGGAGCTCGCCCTGCTTGATGAACCCGGTCCAGCGGTACTTCGACTCCCATCCCGGCGCCGGGACGGAGCCGTCGTCCACCGAGGAGCGTGTGGGGATCTTTCCGGGCAGCGTGTAGCCGATGTTGTTGCTGGTGTCCGCATAGACCAGGTTCTGGGACGGCACGTCGAACAGGGCGGCGGCCTGGCGGAACTGGCTCCAGTCGGAGGCCTTGTCGAGGGCGAAGACGGCGTCCATGGAGGTGCCCGGGTCGAGCGCGGTCCACCGCAGGGCGACGCCGTAGCCGTCTCCACGGTCGGGCGCGGCGGTGTTGACCGTGGCCTTCTTGCCGACCTGGACGAGTTCGCCGTCGCGGTCGGACAGCAGCGGCATCCCGTCCTGGGTCTGACGGACGACGATCGTCTTGGACGAGCCGCCGGCGACCTCGATGGTCTCCTCGCGGGTCTTGAAGGGCCGGACCTTGCCGTCGTACAGGTAGCCGTTCGCGGTGACCTTCTCCAGGTACAGGTCGGTGACGTCGACCCCGGAGTTGGTCATGCCCCACGCGACGTCGGCGTTGTGACCGATGATCACACCGGGCATACCGGCAAAGGTGTAGCCGCTGACGTCGTACTGGCACTGTGCGGAGACGGTCCGGCAGTGCAGGCCCATCTGGTACCAGACGGACGGCAGGGACGCCGACAGGTGCGGGTCGTTGGCGAGCAGCGGCTTGCCGGTGATGGTGTACTTCCCGGCGACGACCCAGGAGTTGGAGCCGATGCCCTGGCCGTTCACGCCGACGGCGGTCGGGACGTCGTCCAGGACGTTGTAGAGGCCCCCCAGCTGGCTCGTGAGCGACGATCCGGTCGCGCCCGACGCGGTGGAGCCGGTCGTGCCCGTCGTGCCCGCAGAAGCGCCCGTGGAGCCGGTGGAGCCGGTGGAGCTCGTGCTGCCGCCGGTCGCACCGGCCGTACCCGTCGTGCCCGTGCCACCGCTCTGCTGGAAGGTCTTGGTCAGCTCGTTGTACTGGCCCTCCTGCACGATCGGCTTGTTACGGCTGTAGGGGTACTCGGGGTACAGGTCCTTGATCTGCTGCGGGCCGAACCGGCTCGTCATCAGCGCGCGGTCGATCTCGTCCTGCATGTTGCCGCGCAGGTCCCAGGCCATCGCCTTCAGCCAGGAGACGGAGTCGACCGGGGTCCAGGGCTGCGGCTTGTAGTCGTTGGTGAAACCCAGCGCCGCGTACTCCAGGGAGATGTCCTTGCCGTCCTTGCCCTTGAGGTAGGCGTTGACACCCTTGGCATACGCGTCGAGGTACTTCTTCGTGGAAGCCGACAGCTTGGTGTCGTACTCCTGCTTGGCGATCCGGTCCCAGCCGAGGGTGCGCAGGAACTCGTCGTTCTTGACCTGGCTCTTGCCGAACATCTCCGACAGGCGCCCGGAGGTCATGTGCCGGCGCACGTCCATCTCGTAGAACCGGTCCTGCGCTTGGACGTAGCCCTGCGCCATGAACAGGTCCTCGTCGGAGGACGCGTAGATCTGCGGGATGCCGTTGCCGTCCCGCTTCACGTCCACCGGCCCGGACAGGCCCTGGAGCGTGAGCGAACCCGTGGTCTGCGGGAAGGAGGCGCGCACGGTGCTGATCGACCAGTACGCCCCGTAGGCGATGCCGCCGATGACGGCCAGGACCAGCACCAGCACGATCAGTCGGGCTCTGCGCCCCTTCTTCCTGCCGGACTTGGCGGGCTTGTCACCCGTTGTGGCGGTGGTATTCGGGGGCATCGCTGTCCTTGCTGTCCTAACGCGAGCGGCAGGTCGGGCTGTGACTTTGAATGAGCGCTGGAGCAACCATAGGCGCAGGGCCCTGTCCCGCTTGACTCGGAGTGGGGAACCAGCGTGCACGAACGTTCGATCTTGCCCCGACGAGCGTCAAGAAAGCGTCAAGGGTTAGGTAAGCTAACGAAGTACTTGGGTGCGGCGTGCCGCAGTCTCGGGTCTTGTGTACGTGCGCCCGCGCGCCTCGCGCGCGGGCCAAGGAAGGGAACCGCCGCTGACTGTCCACCACCTCGACCAGCTCCTGCTCGTCTGCTCCCTGGTCCTGCTCGTCGCCGTCGCGGCCGTCCGGATCTCCTCCCGCAGCGGGCTTCCCAGCCTGCTCGTGTACCTGGGGATCGGCGTCCTCATGGGCCAGGACGGCATCGGGCACATCCACTTCAGCAGCGCGGCGACGACCCAGGTCATCGGGTACGCGGCCCTGGTCGTGATCCTCGCCGAGGGCGGTCTCGGCACGAAGTGGAAGGAGGTCCGCCCGGTCCTCGCCTCCGCCTCCGTCCTGGCGACCGTCGGCGTCGCCGTCAGCGTGGGCGTCACGGCGGCGGGCGCGCACTACCTGGTCGGGCTGGAGTGGCGGCAGGCGCTCATCGTCGGCGCGGTGGTGTCGTCGACGGACGCGGCGGCCGTCTTCTCCGTGCTGCGCAGAATTCCCCTCCCCGCGCGCGTGACGGGCACACTGGAGGCGGAGTCCGGCTTCAACGACGCCCCAGTGGTCATCCTGGTCGTCGCCTTCTCCACAGCCGGACCGGTCGAGCACTGGTACGTCCTGCTGGGCGAGATACTCCTGGAGCTGGCGGTCGGCGCCGCCATAGGGCTCGCCGTGGGCTGGGTCGGCTCCTGGGCACTCAAGCGCGTGGCCCTGCCCGCCTCGGGCCTCTACCCGATCGCCGTACTGGCCATCGCCGTCACCGCGTACGCCGCCGGCGCCCTGGGGCACGGCAGCGGCTTCCTGGCCGTCTACCTGGCCTCGATGGTGCTCGGCAACGCCAAGCTCCCGCACTGGCCCGCCACGCGCGGCTTCGCCGAGGGGCTCGGCTGGATCGCCCAGATCGGCATGTTCGTCCTGCTCGGCCTGCTGGTCACCCCGCACGAGCTGGGGGACGACATCTGGCCCGCACTGGTCACAGGCCTGGTCCTGACCATGGTGGCCCGCCCGCTGAGCGTGGTCCTCAGCCTCGCGCCGTTCCGCGTGGCGTGGCAGGAGCAGACGCTCATGTCGTGGGCGGGACTGCGCGGCGCCGTGCCCATCATCCTCGCGACCATCCCGATGGTGAACGGCGTCGCCGGCAGCCGCCGCATCTTCAACATCGTCTTCGTCCTGGTCGTGGTCTACACCCTGGTCCAGGGGCCGACCCTGCCCTGGCTGGCGCGCATGCTGCGGCTGGGCGAGAAGGGCGAGGCCGCGGACCTCGGCATCGAGTCCGCGCCCCTGGAGCGGCTGCGCGGACACCTGCTGTCCGTCTCGATCCCCGAGGGCTCCCAGATGCACGGCGTCGAGGTCAACGAACTGCGGCTGCCGACCGGGGCCGCCGTCACGCTCGTCGTCCGCGATGCAAAATCGTTCGTTCCGATGCCGACGACCGTGCTGCGCCGGGGTGACGAACTGCTGGTCGTCGCCACCGACCCGGTGCGCGACGCGACGGAACGCCGGCTGCGCGCGGTCGCTCACGGCGGCAAGCTGGCGGGATGGCTGGGCGTGAGCGGGGCGACCGCCTGGCGGTAAGCGCGGGGCGGTGGGCACGGGGCGGTGGGCGCGGGGCGCACGGGAACAGGGAAAGTGTGCGTTACGGGTGCGTTTCGTGTGATTCACGCTTGCGTCAATCACAGGCGAACAGGCCCGACCGTGCTCGTTTTCACAGGTGCACAAGCCCTTGCTCCCTGTAGTATCAAGGCACCCAGATCGAACCAACTCTGTCTGATGCAGAGCTGGCGCGACCGTATGGCGGCCGGAGCGCCCTCCGCAGTGGCACCGGTATCTACCGCAGTTCCGCGCAAGAGGACAGCTCTCGGCGCCCCCGCACGGGCGCGCTACCAGGCGGAAGAAAGGCACGGGCCGTGGAATCCACGGTCACCACCGAGTCGGCGGAGAACCCGTCGGCGTCGCCCCGCCCGGGCTACGGACAGCTGCTGCGCACCCGCGGCGCCTGGACGTTCCTGCTCCCCGGTTTCGCCGCGCGCCAGCCGTTCGCGATGCTCACCCTCTCGATCGTGCTGCTCGTGCAGCACACCACCGGTTCGTACGGTGCGGCGGGCGCCGCCGCGGCCGCGACCGGTGTGTCCATGGCGCTGTTCGCGCCGTACAGCGGCCGTCTCGCCGACCGCTACGGCCAGCGCGCCGTGCTGCTCCCCGGTGTGCTGGTGCACACGCTGTCGGGCCTGGCCCTGACGGCGCTCGCGCTGGCGCACGCGCCGCTGTGGGCGCTCTTCCTGGCGGCCGTCCCGACGGGCGCCTCGGTGCCGCAGGTCGGCCCGATGGTGCGGGCGCGCTGGGGCGTGAAGCTCCAGGGTTCGCCCCTGATGACCACCGCGGCGGCGTTCGAGTCGGTCACGGACGAGCTGACCTTCGTCTTCGGTCCGCTGCTGGCGACCGCGCTGTGCACCGCCGTGACGCCCGCGGCGGGCCTGGTCACGGAGGGTGCGCTGACGCTCGTCGGCGGCCTGCTGTTCGCCGCGCAGAAGAGCACACAGCCGCCGGTCACCGCGGAGAGCGGGCACGCGCGCGTGGAGCACGCCTCCGCGCTGCGCGTACCCGGCGTGCGCGTGCTGGTCGTGACGTTCCTCGGGATCGGGTCCGTCTTCGGCGGCATGCAGGTGTCGCTGGCCGCGTTCACCGAGTCGATCGGCGAGCCCGGCCTGAACGGCGTCCTGTACGGCGTCTTCGCCGCCGGAAACATGCTGTCCGGCGTCGTCTGCGGCGCCATCGCGTGGAAGATCGCGCCCCAGCACCGCCTGGTCGCCGGCTACACGGCGCTCGCGATCACCGCGTCCGCCCTGTGGACGGCGCACTCGGTGCTGCTGCTCGCCGGGCTCGGCCTGCTCGTCGGCATGTCCATCGCACCGGCGCTGATCACCGGCTACACGCTGGTCGAGGGCCTGGTACCGGCCGCTGCCCGCACCGAGGCCTTCACCTGGCTGACCGGTGCGGTCGCGCTCGGGCAGGCGGCCGCCGTCACCGTCGCCGGCCAGCTCGAGGACCGGCTGTGGAACGGTGCCGGATTCCTGGTGCCGGCCGCGGGCACCGTGCTCGCGCTGGTGACCCTGGTGACGCTGCGATCGCGGCTGGTCGCCCGCCGGCGGAACGTCACCGTCGCACGTGGCGTCGGTCACCGCGTGCCGGTGACGGTGGACTGATCCCCGGGAATACGTCACTATGGACCGTCGTTAGCACTCATCGAGTCAGAGTGCCAGGAGGAAGACAGTGCCGACCTACCAGTATCAGTGCACCGAGTGCGGCGAGGGCCTCGAGGCGGTGCAGAAGTTCACCGACGACGCCCTGACCGAGTGCCCCAACTGCGGTGGCCGCCTGAAGAAGGTGTTCTCCGCGGTCGGCATCGTCTTCAAGGGCTCCGGCTTCTACCGCAACGACTCCCGCGGCTCCACGTCGAGCGGCAGCCCGGCGTCCAAGCCGTCCGGCTCGTCGTCGACCACGTCGTCCTCGTCGAGCGCCACGTCCTCGTCGTCCGACGCGAAGCCGTCCTCCTCCTCGTCGAGCTCCGCCAAGAGCTCCGCCGCCTGACCCGCTCGCACCGCACCCTGCCGTCGCACGACGGCAGGGTTTTCGGCGTTTCCGGGCACCGCCTCCCCCGCTCTTTCGCCGACAGCTACTGTGCTGGCCATGGCGAACGCAGAGATCGGTGTAATCGGCGGCTCGGGCTTCTACTCGTTCCTCCAGGACGTGACCGAGGTCCGGGTGGACACTCCCTACGGGCCGCCCAGCGACTCCCTCTTCGTCGGCGAGATCGCCGGCCGGCGGGTCGCCTTCCTGCCCCGGCACGGCCGCGGCCACCACCTTCCGCCGCACCGCATCAACTACCGGGCCAACCTGTGGGCGCTGCGCTCCGTCGGCGTCCGGCAGGTGCTCGGCCCGTGCGCGGTGGGCGGGCTGCGCCCCGAGTACGGTCCCGGCACCCTGCTCGTGCCGGACCAGATGGTGGACCGTACGAAGTCCAGGGCGCAGACGTACTTCGACGGGCTGCCGCTGCCCGACGGCACGGTGCCGAACGTCGTGCACGTCTCCATGGCCGACCCCTACTGCCCCACCGGACGCGCCGCCGCGCTGAAGGCGGCCCGCGGCCGGGACTGGGAACCGGTGGACGGCGGCACGCTGGTCGTGGTCGAGGGGCCGCGCTTCTCGACGCGCGCCGAATCGTTGTGGCACCAGGCGCAGGGCTGGTCGGTCGTGGGCATGACGGGCCACCCGGAAGCGGCGCTCGCCCGGGAACTGGAGCTGTGCTACACGTCGCTGACCCTGGTCACCGACCTCGACGCGGGCGCCGAGACCGGCGAAGGCGTCTCGCACGAGGAGGTGCTGGAGGTGTTCGCCGCCAACGTGGACCGGTTGCGCGGTGTGCTGTTCGACGCGGTGGCGTCGCTGCCCGGGACCGGGGAGCGGGACTGCCCGTGCGGGAACGCGCTCGGCGGGATGGACCCGGGCTTCGAACTGCCGTAGGACACCGGCCGGTTGCGGGCCGGTGCACAGCCGGACCGGGCCTGTGGACAACTCGGTGGGCAACCCTGTGCGCAACCCGGCGGAATTCCCCGTTCGGGTGGTCGAGTTGTCCACAAGCCGTCCGTCCTCCACCGTCTCCGACGGGATTCGGCGCGATGTCCCATCGTGGCATCGCAAGCCGAATTCCTCGTCGCAGGCGGTGGTTTCCCATGCCTTGGCCCTCGTTCTCCCCCACTCCGTCGTCACCTCCTCCCGCCCGTCCCGCTCCTTCCCCTCCTTCCCCTCCTCGCCTCTTCCCGCTTCCCGTCCGGCTCCCGCGTCCGCTGGGCACGGACGCCCCCGCGACGTGTGAGGTCCCGCAGTTCCCTCCGGTGTGGGTGCGCGGCGGGCGGTATCGGCTGCAACGGCTCGTACGGCACCGCAGGCGGGCCATCACGGCCGGCCTCGCGGTGACCGCGGCCGCCCTCGTCGCGGCCGGACCGCGCACAGCGGCCGAACCACACCACGCGGAACAGCCCCGCGGCCATCCGGTCACCGCCCCTGTACGGCGGCATGCACCGGTGGACGTGGTGACGGCACCCGTGCGGATCGCCGACGCCGCCACGGTCCGGCTGCTGCGGCCCGGCGACCGCGTCGACGTGATCGCCGCGGATGATCCGTCGGTCGGGGGCGCCGCCCGTGTGCTCGCGCGCGGTGTGCGCGTGACGGAGGTTCCGCAGCCTTCGGACGGCGGGGGCGAGAGCGGGGCGCTGGTGGTGCTGTCGGCACCGCGCGCCACGGCGGCCCGACTCGTCGGCGCGAGCGCCACGGCGCGGCTGGCGGTGACGCTGTGCTGAACCGACTGGGACGCTTTATCGGCGGCTTGCTGTCAAGTCGCACGATCGAGCGACGGGACTGGACACAATGGCCGCACCGTGCCGTAGGTTGCGGAGCGTTTCGTTCCACAACCTGTGTATGCGAGGAGTGTCCCCGAGGTGAGCGCGAAGAAGGATCCGAGCGTCTGGCAGGGCTTCAAGACCTTCCTGATGCGCGGCAACGTCGTCGATCTGGCAGTCGCGGTGGTAATCGGCGCAGCCTTCACGAGCATCGTGAACTCGGTCGTGAAGGGGGTCATCAACCCGCTGGTCGGCGCCTTCGGCACCAAGAGCCTGGACAACTACAGCTCCTGCCTGACCGGCCCGTGCACGGGCAGCCAGGGCATCCAGATCATGTGGGGCTCCGTCCTCGGTGCCACGCTCAACTTCCTGATCACCGCGGCGGTCGTGTACTTCCTGATGGTCCTGCCGATGTCGAAGTACCTGGCCCGGCAAGCGGCGCAGAAGGCCGCTCGGGAGGGCACGAAGGAGGTCATCGAGGTGACCGAGCTGGAGGTGCTCAAGGAGATCCGCGACGCGCTGATCGCCCAGCGCGGGTCGGGGCACGACGAGCGCTAGGCGGGTCCGGCGAAGTCCGGTGCGGTTCGGCGGCGCCCCGAAGGGGCGCGGGGAACTGCGCGACCAGCCACCACGGACCTGCAGATGACCGAAGGCGCATTGCGGCACTTCCAGCGGAGCGCTCAGCGGCGCCGCCGCGGACGGCTCAGAGGTGGTGGGGCGGCTTCTCGTCGAGGAAGCGCTTCAGGTCGGCGGCGCTGTCACCGTCCGTGCGCTCGCCCCATCCGCGGTCGGTGTCGTCCGAGGACTGCCGGTCCAGCGGGTCGTCGAAGACCAGTGCGGGCTTCGGGACGCGGGGCTCGGATTCGGGGGCGGTGCTCATGCCCCAAGGGTACGGCCCCGCTGCCGACGGCCCCGCGGTCCGCGCGCGGGGACGGCATCCGGCCTGGGCCTTCGGCCGGGACGTTGAATCCCAGCGCGTTTGTGAACTCGTTCACAAGATATCGGGCCGGTTTTCTGTTGTCCTGGGAGGCATGACGTCGAGTTCCGCTCCGGCGCCCGCTTCCCCGGGCGCACCCCAGTCCCCCGGGCTTCTGCGACGGCTCACCTCGCGCGGGCGCGACGAAGCGCACCGGGTCTCCTCCCCGCTAGAGCTGTTCTTCGACCTGTGCTTCGTCGTGGCGATCGCGCAGGCGGGCGGACAACTGGTGCACGCCGTCGCCGAAGGGCACGCCGGCGGCGGAATCCTCAACTACGCCATGCTGTTCTTCGCCATCTGGTGGGCCTGGATGAACTTCACCTGGTTCGCCTCGGCGTACGACAACGACGACGCCCTGTACCGGGTCGTCACGCTGGTGCAGATCGCCGGTGTCCTGGTGCTGGCCGCCGGCGTGTCCCAGGCCTTCCAGCACCACGACTACCTGGCGGTCTGGCTCGGCTACCTGATCATGCGACTGGCGATGGCCGCACAGTGGCTGAGAGCCGCGAGAGCGGCCACGGGCGCAGAGAGAACCATGGCGCTCCGTTACGCGTGCGGTGTGCTGCTGTGCCAGGTCGGCTGGACCGGGCTGGTGGTACTGCCCGGTCCCGCCCGGCCCTGGGTGTTCCTCGTGATGGCGATCGCGGAAATGTGCGTGCCGCTGTACGCCGAGAAGAGCGACACGACCGCCTGGCACCCGCATCACATCGCCGAGCGGTACGGCCTGTTCACCATCATCGTGCTCGGCGAGACGATCTCCGCGGCGACGGTCGCCGTGAAGTCGGCGGTGGACGAGCACAGCGCGCTGGGCGAGCTGCTGCCGATCGCGGCGGGCGGCCTGCTGATCGTCTTCTCCGCGTGGTGGATCTACTTCGTGGTCCCCATCCACGGTCACCTGCGCTCCAACGAGCAGGCGTTCCTGTGGGGTTACGGCCACTACCTGATCTTCGCGTCGGCCGCGGCGATCGGCGCCGGCCT
Source organism: Streptomyces sp. MUSC 14 (assembly GCF_001866675.1). Lineage (NCBI taxonomy): Bacteria > Bacillati > Actinomycetota > Actinomycetes > Kitasatosporales > Streptomycetaceae > Streptomyces > Streptomyces sp. MUSC 14. The sequence goes on along the minus strand of NZ_MLYN01000070.1, from coordinate 123,194 downwards.
GGAGGTCGCGGTGGAGCAGGTGGTCGGCAGGACCCACATCTCCGCGCTGGCCGCCTCGGCCGCGGTGACCCTGCCCACGGCGCTGTACCTGCTGACCGTCTGGGCGCTGCATTCGCGGCACTTCAAGGTCGGTATCGCGCAGCAGCTGGTACTGCCGGTCACGGCGCTGCTGATGATCTGCTGCACCTTCCTGGGCCACTGGGCGGTGCTCGCGGCCGGGCTCGTGTCCGCCGCCGCGGTGGCGACCGGAGTGACGCTGACGGCGCGCATGGCCGGCCGGGAGCGTACGGCGAGCGCAGGCGCATCGGCGGACTGAGCCCTCGCCGGCGCCCGGGCGAGCCACACTTGCCCCCATGACAGTTGACGCATTGACGGACGTCGCCGGGGTGCGAGTGGGGCACGCCACCCGCCGCGGGGACGGCTGGCTCACCGGCACCACCGTCGTCCTCGCTCCCGAGGGCGGCGCCGTCGCCGCCGTGGACGTGCGTGGCGGCGGCCCGGGCACGAAGGAGACCGACGCGCTCGACCCGCGCAACGTGGTGCAGCGGGTCGACGCGATCGTGCTGACCGGCGGCAGCGCGTACGGGCTCGACGCGGCGTCCGGGGTGATGGCCTGGCTGGAGGAGGAGTCGCGCGGAGTGCGGGTGGGGCCGGATCCGGCGCACGTCGTGCCGGTCGTGCCCGCCGCGTGCCTCTTCGACCTGGGGCGCGGGGGAGACTTCCGCGCGCGACCCGGCGCGGCGACGGGCCGCGCGGCGGTGGAGGCCGCGGCGGTGACCGCCCCGGGCGCCCCTGTGCCCGAGGGGTGTGTCGGGGCCGGCACGGGCGCCGTGGCGGGGCGGCTCAAGGGCGGTGTGGGCACCGCGAGCACGGTGCTCGACTCGGGCATCACCGTGGCCGCGCTGGCGGTCGTGAACGCAGCGGGCGCCGTGGTGGATGCCGGTACAGGGGCGCTGTACGGCGAGTTGTTGTTGCGGGGGCGGGTGGAGTATCCGCAGGAGCGCGTGGTGGAGACCGCGCGTCGACGGCTCGACGAAGCCGCCGCCAAGAACGCGCCGCCGCCGCTCAACACGACACTGGCGGTGGTCGCGACCGACGCGGACCTCTCCAAGGCGCAGGCGCAGAAGCTGGCAGGGACGGCGCACGACGGCATCGCGCGCGCCGTGCGTCCGGTGCATCTCCTGCACGACGGGGACACGGTGTTCGCGCTGGCGACCGGCGCGCGCCCGCTCGACAGGCATCCCCTGGCGCTCAACGACATCCTGGCCGCCGCCGCGGACCTCGTGACGCGCGCGATCGTCCGGGGCGTGCGGGCCGCCGAGTCGGTCGACGGGCCGGGCGGAGTGTGGCCGTCGTACGGGGAGTTGTACGAGGAGCGGTAGGGGCGGTGCGGGCGTCGGGCGGGGCCCGATTGTCGCGGTTCTGTCACGTGATGGCGTTCAGGGGAGCCGGCGGGAACCTACCCGGGGCCCGGTGCACTCTTTCTCCACGCACTGGAACGGATCACGCACATCACATGAACCTGGAGCAGCCCGTGACAACGCCGGACATTGCAGCGCGGCGCGTACTGGGGGCCTGTGCCGCCCTGATGGTCGGCACCCTCACCCTGACCGCCTGCGGTGGCAGCGCCAACGCCACCGACGACAAGGGCGGCAAGGACTCCCCCAAGACGTCGACCGCGAAGATCACGATCTCGGCGAAGGACGGCTCGACCAGCGCGTCCATCAACGCGACGGGCGTGCAGGTCAGCGACGGCAAGCTGACCGACGTGAAGATGACCGTGTCGGGGTCCGGGCAGACCGTGGCCGGGGCGATATCCGCGGACGGCAGCACCTGGAAGCCGAAGGAGCAGCTGGACCGCGGGACGAAGTACCAGATCGCCGCGACCGCGAAGGACGCGAACGGGCTGACCGCGGCGGCCAACTCCATCTTCACCACCGTCACCTCGGCGAACAGCTTCATCGGCACCTACACGCCGGACGACGGCAGCACGGTCGGGGTGGGCATGCCGGTGTCGTTCACCTTCGACAAGGCGATCACCGACAAGAAGGCCGTGCAGTCGCACATCACGGTCAACTCCAGCAGCGGTCAGCAGGTGGTCGGGCACTGGTTCGGGAACCAGCGCCTGGACTTCCGCCCGCAGGACTACTGGAAGGCCGGCTCCAAGGTCACGATGAAGATCGACCTGGACGGGGTCCAGGGCGCCGGCGGTGTCTACGGGGTGCAGAAGAAGACCGTCTCCTTCACCGTCGGCCGGTCGCAGGTGTCCACCGTCGACGCCAACACGCAGACGATGACGGTCGTGCGGGACGGTCAGACGATCAAGTCGGTGCCGATCTCCGCGGGCAGCGCGGAGCACACGACGTACAACGGCCAGATGGTGATCTCCGAGAAGTTCGTGCAGACGCGTATGAACGGCTCGACGGTCGGCTTCGGCGGGGAGTACGACATCCCGGACGTGCCGCATGCGATGCGGCTGACCTCGTCGGGGACGTTCATCCACGGCAACTACTGGTACAACAAGGGCAACCCGCCCTTCGGGCGCTCGGGCACCAGCCACGGCTGTGTCGGGCTCGCGGACGTGCAGGGGGCGCAGGGCGACACCCAGGCCAAGTGGTTCTTCGACAACTCGCTCGTCGGGGACGTCGTGATCGTGAAGAACTCTCCGGACACGACGGTCTCCCCGGACAACGGGCTGAACGGCTGGAACATGTCGTGGAGCGCCTGGACCGCCGGAAGTGCCGTCTGAGCGGCGACTTTTGACGTGACGTGGGGCCGCGCGGGAACTTCTCGCGCGGCCCGCGCGTTTTCCCGGCGTACGTTTTCTCGGTTCCCGGACATGATGTCCGACCGAGGGGCTACGGTATGCACCCACAAGGTGACATGCAGCAACGCCGGGAGATGTCTTGAGCGTTCCGTACGAGACGGCAGCGTACGAACCAGCCGAGTCGCCCGAGTCTCCGGAGGAGCATCTCGCGCGACTCCTCGGCCGTGCCCTGAACTCCTTCGAGCTGCCCGACGAGGTGATACGTCAGCTCGACTGCGCGCTGGCGCACGACAGTTCGCTCCACTCCGCGTACCACAGCGCGGGGCTGCACAGGGAGACGTACCGGCACACCTGGCTGCTCGCCGACGGCTCGGCGGTCACGCTGTGGGAGCTCGTCCACAACCCCGCGCCGGGCAGCGCACCGGAACACGAGGTGTACGTCGACGACGAGGAGTTGCAGACGGCCACGGCCCGGCTCGGGCTGCCCCCGGACGCGCCGGAGTTCGAGCTGCCCGCACTGATGCGGCTGTGGGCGATTCCCGAGCCCCGGCACGTGTTCGCCTCCGGCGACTCCGCGGACCACGCGCGCCGGCTGCTGCGCCGCGCGGAGAATCCGGACCGGCCCGGCGCGGAGACGGCGGCGCTGCTGGCGACGGCGACCGCGCACGAGATCACGCAGGCGTTCGGGCGCCCGGGGCGGGCCGGACGCATGGGATTGAGCTACGCGCTGTACGAGCATGCCTTCCTGCTGCCGGACGAGAGCGAGATCTCCCTGTGGGAGGCCGAGCACACGGCGACACCCGACGGTCGGCACATGTGCGAGGTCTACATGTCGGAGGACGAGGCGCGGGACGCCATGGAGCGGCGGGCGGCGCGACAGGGGTAGTGCGGGCAGGAACGGCGCAGGCGGGCAGCGGAGGTGACCTGTGCCGTCAGCCGTCGGCGAGTTGCCGTGCCAGGCCGGCGAACGCGGCCTGTTCCGCGGGGCTCAGCTCGACGGTCTCCAGCTCGGGGCCGACCCGGGTCTGGCGCGGCAGGGCCGGCAGCGGGGCCGTGGCGCGTCGCGCAGAGGACCGCAGGCCGGCGCGGTCCAGCAGGCGCAGCAGGGTGAGGGCCCAGACGACGGCCGCCATGGCGAGGACGGCCACGCCGATCAGCTGGAGAATCGGGACGTGCTCAGGCATGCGTCCCAGTACACACCACGGTCCGGGACTTTGATCCCGGACCGTGACGTATCTCGCAGGTGCCGCGAACAACTCACAGCGAACTAAAGGGACAAGGCGCAGGGCGGGGGGCGCGACCGCGGTCAGGCCGCCACCGGCTGCTTGGCCCCCTTCGCGGTCGTGGTGTTCGCGGGGCCGCCGGGCGTGGACTCGGGGCTCTGCTTGCGCATGCCCTTGAGGAGGACGACCAGGGCCGTGGTGGCGCAGACACCGGCCGCGATGGCGACCAGGTACAGGAACGGGTTGCCGATCAGCGGGACCACGAAGATACCGCCGTGGGGGGCGCGCAGGGTGGCGCCGAAGGCCATCGACAGGGCGCCGGTGAGCGCGCCGCCCACCATCGAGGACGGGATGACCCGCAGCGGGTCGGCCGCGGCGAACGGGATCGCGCCCTCGGAGATGAAGGAGGCGCCCAGGACCCAGGCGGCCTTGCCGTTCTCGCGCTCGGTCGGGGTGAAGAGCCTGCCGCGCACGGTGGTGGCCAGGGCCATCGCCAGCGGCGGGACCATGCCGGCCGCCATCACCGCGGCCATGATCTTCATCGCGGAATCGCTGGGGTTGGCGACCGCGATGCCGGCGGTGGCGAAGGTGTAGGCGACCTTGTTGACCGGGCCGCCCAGGTCGAAGCACATCATCAGGCCGAGCAGGGCGCCGAGCAGAATGGCGTTGGAGCCGGAGAGGCCGTTCAGCCAGTCGGTCATGCCCTTCTGGGCGGCGGCGATGGGCTTGCCGACCACCACGAACATCAGGAAGCCGACGATCGCCGCGGAGATCAGCGGGATCACCACCACGGGCATGATGCCGCGCAGCACGGCCGGGATGTCGATCTTCTGGATCGCCAGCACCACACCGCCGGCGAGCAGGCCGGCGACCAGGCCGCCGAGGAAGCCCGCGTTGATCGTGGACGCGATCATGCCGCCCACGAAGCCGGGGACCAGGCCCGGCCGGTCGGCCATGCCGTACGCGATGTAGCCGGCCAGGACCGGGACGAGGAAGCCGAAGGCCACGGCACCGATCTGGAACATCAGGGCGGCCCAGCTGTCGGTCTGCGTCCACACGAAGTGGTCCATGACCGACGGCGCCGACTTGATCTTGTAGCCGCCGATCGCGAAGCCCAGGGCGATGAGGAGGCCGCCCGCGGCGACGAACGGGACCATGTAACTGACGCCGGACATCAGCCACTTGCGGAGCTTGGTGCCGTAGCCCTCGGTGGAGTCGCCCGCGCGCTCGACCGGTGTGCCGCCGGACGCGGACGCCGGAGCGCTCGTCTCACCGCGCGCCGCCTTCTCGCGCACCTCGCCGATGAGTTCGGCGGGGCGGTTGATGCCGGCCTTCACACCGACGTCGACGGTCGGCTTGCCGGCGAAGCGGTCCTTGTCGCGTACCGGGACGTCGTGCGCGAAGATCACGCCGTCCGCCGCCGCGATCGCCTCCGGGTCGAGCCGGGTGAAGCCGGCCGAACCCTGCGTCTCGACGACCAGCTCGACGCCCGCCTCGCGACCGGCGTTCTCCAGGGACTCGGCCGCCATGTAGGTGTGGGCGATACCGGTCGGGCAGGAGGTGACCGCCACGATACGGAAGGGGCGCTCGCCGGAGTCCGGGGCGGACGCGCTCTGCGCCCGCCCCGTCGTGGTGACCGCTGCGGCGCCGGCGGAGGCCGCCACCGGCGTCGCAGCGGTGTCCTGGGAGGCGCTCACGGCGCCCTCAGCAGCGCCCGGGGCCACCTTCGCGCCCCCATCAGCGCCTTCGCCGGCTTCCGCGCCGTCGGCGCCCCGGCCGGCCGCCGCGCCTTCGGCCGCACCCGTGCGCCCGGCGCTCGCCGTAGTGGCCGCGCCCTCCCCCGCACCCTCCCCCTCGGGCTCCGCCGTCCGCGCCGCCGACGGCTTCTCGTCCCCGCGGATCAGTGCCGCCGCCGTCTCCGCGTCCGCCACCGCCCGCAGCGCCGAGGTGAAGTCGGCGTTCATCAGCTGGCGGGCCAGGGAGGAGAGGATCGTGAGGTGGGCGTCGTCCGCGCCGGCGGGGGCCGCGATCAGGAAGATCAGGTCGGCCGGGCCGTCCGGGGCCCCGAAGTCGATGCCGGCGGCGCTGCGGCCGAAGGCGAGGGTCGGCTCGCTGACATGGGCGCTACGACAGTGCGGGATGCCGATGCCGCCGTCGAGGCCGGTCGGCATCTGGGCCTCGCGGGCGGCCACGTCGGCGAGGAAGCCCTCCAGGTCGGTCACCCGGCCCTGGGCCACCATGCGCTCGGCGAGGGCACGGGCCGCCGCTTCCTTGGTGTCGGCGGACAGGTCGAGGTCGACCAGGTCCGCGGTGATCATGTCGCTCATCGCGGGCTCCAATGCACGCGTATCGCCCGGGGGAAGGGGTGGGCGGAAAGGGGGACGGGGGTGCGGTGGGGGCATGGGACCGGGTGGGAGGCGGGGCCGGGGAAACCCCGTCTCCCGGGGGCGGCACCGTGGCTCGGCCGGTGGTGCCGCCCGGTGGCCGCGGCGAGTAACGGGGAGTCCCGCCGCTTCGGGGCCGGTGGGGTGCGTGTGTCCGGGGGTGTCGGTCGGGGGCGCGCGCCAAGGTGCCGAGAGCCGGGGCGTCCGCCACGGAGCGCGAGCCGGGTCATGACACCGGCTCCGTCAGTTCGCGGTCGAGGGGGATCTCGGCCGTGACGGTCACCGCCGACGGGTCCAGGTCGGCGGGCGTCGGCATCACACTGCCGGGGAGCTGGACGGCGGCGGCGCCGTGGGCGACGGCGGAGGCGAGGGCCTCGGGGCCGCTGCCGCCGGCGATCAGGAAACCGGCGAGGGAGGAGTCGCCGGCGCCGACGTTGCTGCGGACGGTGTCCACGCGCGCGTGGGCGAACCAGGCGCCCGTGTCCTCCACGAGGAGCTGCCCGTCGGCACCCAGGCTCGCGAGCACGGCGCGCGCGCCCATACCGCGCACCTCCTCGGCCGCCTTCAGCGCGTCGCCCACGGTGGCCAGAGGGCGCCCGACGGCTTGCGCGAGCTCCTCGGCGTTCGGCTTCACCACGTCGGGCCGCGCGCGCAGCGCCTCCAGCAGCGCACGCCCCGAGGTGTCCAGGGCGATGCGCGCTCCCCCGGCGTGAGCCCGCGTGACGACATCGGCGTACCACGAGGGGGCGAGCCCCCGGGGCAGGCTGCCGCAGCACGCGATCCAGTCGGCGTCGCGCGACTGGTCCCGCACCGTGTCCAGGAGGAGTTCCTGCTCCGCGGGCGACAGCTCGGGCCCCGGCGCGTTGATCTTGGTGAGCACCCCGTCGGTCTCTGCCAGCGCGATGTTGGAGCGGGTGGCTCCGGCGACCGGTACCGGCGCGACCTCGATGCCCTGCGCGTCGAGCAGATCGGCGATGAGCGCCCCCGGCGCACCACCCAGGGGCAGGACGGCGACCGTGCGCTGTCCGGCGGCCGCCACGGCGCGCGAGACGTTCACTCCCTTGCCGCCCGGGTCCATGCGCTCGCCGGTGGCGCGGATGACCTCGCCGCGTTCCAGGGCGGGGACCTCGTAGGTGCGGTCGAGGGAGGGGTTGGGGGTGACGGTGAGGATCATGCGCGCACTACTTCCGTGCCGCCGCGCTCGATGGCGGCGGTGTCTTCGGGGCTCAGCCCGCTGTCGGTGATCAGCAGGTCCACGTCGCTCAGGTCGGCGAAGCGGGCGAAGTGCTCCTGGCCGTGCTTGGCGGAGTCGGCCAGGAGCACCACGCGGCGGGCGGCGGCGACCGCGGCCCGCTTCACCGCGGCCTCGGCGAGGTCGGGGGTGGTCAGGCCGTGCTCGGCGGAGAAGCCGTTGGCCGCCACGAAGAGCACGTCCGCCCGGATCTCGCCGTACGCGCGCAGCGCCCAGGCGTCCACGGCGGCGCGCGTACGGTGCCGCACGCGCCCCCCGACGAGGTGGAGCTGGATGCCGGGGTGGTCCGCGAGGCGGGCCGCGATCGGCAGGCTGTGCGTGACGACGGTGAGCGAGGACTCCAGCGGGATGGCGGCCGCCAGCCGCGCCACCGTCGTACCGGCGTCGAGGATCATCGTGCCCTCGGTCGGCAGTTCCGTGAGGGCGGCCTTGGCGATGCGGTCCTTCTCGTCGGCGGAGGTGCCCTCGCGCTCGGCGAGGTCCGGTTCGAAGTCGAGGCGCCCGGCGGGAATGGCGCCGCCGTGGACGCGGCGGACCAGACCGGCGCGGTCGAGGGCCTTCAGGTCGCGGCGGATCGTCTCCGCCGTGACCTGGAACTCCTCGGCGAGCGACAGCACGTCCACCCGGCCGCCGTCACGGGCGAGCCGGAGGATCTCCTGCTGCCGTTCCGGTGCGTACATCCCGCTCGCCTCCGCCTCGATGTCCGTTCACTTCCGAGCCATGCCCGAACGTGTGGTTTCACTGCGAGGCTACGCGCGGCTTTCCGGAATGTAAACAGGTTCAGACTTCAATCGGGCATGAACGGACTTCCGATCCCGCAGAAGAGCCCGGCACCTGATCGGTGCCGGGCCCTGCACGTCGCGGGTCGCGACATCTCCCGCCCGGTCAGGGCACCAGCTCGGGTTCCTTCTCCAGCGCGGGCAGCTCCTCGTCCTCCGCGCCCTCGACGTGCTGCGCCGGCCGCTTCGGCAGGGCGGACATCAGCAGGAAGATCGCGCCCATGATCCCGGCGACCCACCACAGCGCGTACTGGAAGGCGTGCACGAAGGCCGGGCCGACCTGGGCCGGGGCCAGCCGGTCGCCGATCCGGCCGAAGAAGACCACCGACACGAGCCCGAGCCCGAGCGCGTTGCCCATCTGCTGCACGGTGTTGATCAGCCCGGACGCGGAACCGGCGTGCTCGCGCGGTACCTCCGAGAGCACCGCGTCCGTCAGCGGGGCGACGATCAGGCCCATGCCGGCGCCCATCACGACCAGCGGCAGGGCCATCTGCCAGGAGGCGATGGCGGGGCCGTAGCGGTGGGCCTCCCACAGGTAGAGCAGCACACCCGCGCCCATCACGAGCGCGCCCGCCTGGAGCACCTTGCGGCCGAAGCGCGGGACCAGCTTCTGCACCGACATCCCGGCGGCCACGGACACCGCGATCGAGAAGGGCACCCCGGTCAGCCCGGCCCGCAGCGGACTCCAGCCCAGGCCGATCTGCATGTACAGCGTCCAGACCAGGAAGAAGATGCCGAGCGCGACTCCGAAGACGGTCTGTACGGCGATGCCCGCGGCGAAGCTCTTCACCCGAAAGAGGGACAGTTCGATGAGCGGGGAACCGTCCCGAACGGCCTTCCGTTTTTCGTACGACAGCAGGGCGGCGAAGACGACGAGGGCGCCGGCCATGCAGAGGTACCCCCACAGCGGCCAGCCCAGCTCCCGGCCGCGGGTGAGCGGGTAGAGCAGCATCAGCAGGCCCAGCGAGACCAGGGTGACACCGACGAGGTCCAGCTTCAGCGCCTTGGGCGCCTTGGACTCGGTGATGAAACGGCGGCCGAGGAGGAAGGCCGCGATACCGACGGGGAGGTTGATGAGGAAGATGGGCCGCCATTCGAGGCCGAACAGGTTCCATTCCGTCAGCAGTGCGCCGAGCAGCGGACCGGAGACCGCGCCCAGACCGACGACGGCGCCGAACAGACCGAAGACCTTGCCGCGCTCATGGGCCGGGAAGGTGGCGTGGACGATCGACAGCACCTGAGGCACCATCATCGCCGCCATGCTGCCCTGAAGGATGCGGGAGGCGACCAGCATGTCCGGGTTCACGGCGAAACCGCACAACGCGGAGGCGAGCGTGAAGCCGCCGATGCCGATCAGGAACAGTCGCCTGCGGCCGTGGATGTCGCCGAGCCGGCCGCCGGTGATCAGGGCAGCGGCGAAGGCGAGGGCGTACCCGGCCGTTATCCACTGGATCTGGGTGATGGACGCGTCGGCATCGCGCTGGATGGACGGGATGGCGATATTGACGATCGTCACGTCCACCAGATCCATGAAGGCCGCCGTCATGACGATGGCCAGGGCGAACCAGCGGCGCCGGTCGCCCGGAGCCGACGCGTCGTCCGGGGACGGCCGAGGGGTGAGGGTCTGTTCCGAGGAGGTCATGTCCGCAAAGCTAGGAGGCCATTAGGTCAGATCGTGTCCTAGTCGTACGGCATTCTCGTCCGTATGACTACCGACACACCGGCTCGGCTGTTGCAGTTGCTCTCACTCCTCCAGACCCCGCGCGAGTGGCCCGGCGGGGAGCTGGCCGATCGGCTCCGGGTGTCGCGCCGCACCGTGCGGCGGGACATCGACCGGTTGCGGGAGCTGGGCTATCCGGTGCAGGCGACGAAGGGCGCGGACGGCGGGTACCGGCTGGTCGCGGGCAAGGCGATGCCGCCGCTGGTGCTGGACGACGAGGAGGCGGTGGCGATCGCGGTGGGGTTGCGGGCCGGAGCCGGGCACGCGGTGGCGGGCGTGGACGAGGCGTCGGTGCGGGCCCTGGCCAAGCTGGAGCAGGTGCTGCCCTCCCGGCTGCGTCACCGGGTGTCCACCCTGCAGGCCGCGACCACACCGCTGACCAGCGGGGACGGCGCGAGCATCGCACCGGAGACGCTGACCGTGATGGCGTCGACGGTGGCAGGCCACGAGCGGCTGCGGTTCGCCTACCGCGACAAGGAGGGCGGCGAGACGCGGCGGCTGACCGAGCCGCACCGACTGGTGTCGACAGGAAGGAGGTGGTACCTGGTCGCCTATGACCTCGACCGGGCGGACTGGCGTACGTTCCGGGTGGACCGGGTGAGCGAGCCGTTCGCGACCGGAGTGCGGTTCGCGCCGCGGGAGTTGCCGGCGGGGGACGCCGCCGAGTATCTGCGGCGGTCCATCAACCGGCGGCAGGAGACGTACGAGTTCACGGTGCGCTTCGCCGCTCCGGCCGGGCAGGTCGCCACGCGGGTGCCGGCCTGGCTCGGGGAGCCGGAGGACGACGGGAAGGGCGGCTGTGTCCTGCGGGGCACCTCCGGTGATCCCGTGGAGTGGCTGGCGGTACGGCTCGCGATGGCCGGGTTCGAGTTCGCCGTCCGGGGACCGGAGGAACTGGCCGAATGCGTACGGGAGTTGGGCGGACGGCTGAGCCGGGCGGGGAGGGGAGAGTCGGACGGCTGAGCGGGGCGGGGGTGGCGGGGGAGGGAGGGGGAGGAGAGAGCGGAAGGCCGGGAATTCGACTCCGGGTCCGCTCAGTCCTGACCCCGGGGGCGTTCCCCGTCAGGTGGCCCGGCCCTGCTCGCGCCAGTCGAATCCGCTCAGTGCTCTGAGGTTGTGCAGCGCCAGGGCCGCCGGGCCCTCGGGGCCGGTCGGCGGGGAGGAGGTGGCCGCCCAGGACTCCACGGCCACGCGGACGGCCGTGCCGGCGACGGCGGCGGTGAAGCGGAGGGCAGGGGTGATGGCGGCGGGTCCGTCGGGTGCCAGGCGCGTCGCGAGGATCTCGACCAGGGTCGTCTCCGACGTCTGGCACACCTCGGCCCAGACCTTGCGCAGGGCGGGGCTGCTGTCGGCCAGCCGGATCAGGGTGCGGACCCACTCCCAGGAGGCCGCCGAGACCCCGACACCGGGGGTGAGGGTGAGGCGCACGGCGTGCTCCAGCGCCTGCGGGACACCGAGGTGGGCCGGAGCCGCGCGGACCGCTTCCGCCCAGCGCTGGGCGCCGGCGGCGTAGAGCGGGGCGACCGCTTCCTCCTTGGTGGCGAAGTAGCGGTAGAAGGTGCGGGGTGCGATGCCCGCGGCCTGCGCGATGTCCTCGGCGCGGGTCGCCCGCAGGCCCTGGCGGACGAACAGCGCGCCCGCCGCCCGGGCGATCTCCATCCGGGTCTCGGCCTTCCGGCGCTCGGTCAACGAGACCGGGGCGGGGGCGGAAAACTGCTGGTGGGAGGCGCTGGGGGTGGTGCTCATTCGGGCAGGCTATGCCCATGTGGCAGAATCTGCCATCCGCGCGGTCCACCCCGGGGTTCAGGTACGGGGTGGGCCGCCGTTCCAACGTTTCCCCCCGTTCCAACGTCTCCCGCCGTTCCCACGTGTCACGCCGTCGTCGGCGCGTCTGCGCTCCGTGTTCAGGGAGTGCCCTGACTACACCTCTGCCACCACCACGTAGAAGGTGACCGTGGCGAGGAACGGTCCCCGGCCGAGGTGGGTCAGCCGAGGTGGGTCAGCCAGGATTCCGCCGCCTCGTCGGTGAAGTAACCGGCAGTGACGGCAGGGCGCGTGGTGCGCTCCAGGCCGAGGATGTGGTCGGCGGCCCGGGCGTCCAGGAAGACGGGGTGACGGGAACGACGTCAGGGACGGTGAAGCCCGCCTCGGCCGCCAGTCGGGCGAGTTGCCGGCCGATGGCCGCGTTGCGTACGACGCGCTCGGCCACATAGCGGGTGCAGACGCGGGTCAGCTCACCGTCCGGGTGGTCGGCGGCCAGGGTCTCCCCGTCGGGCTCGCCCGTGACGAGGCGCCCGCCCGGCCGCAGAACCCGGTGGATCTCGGCGAGCGCCGCCCGGGGAACGGCGATGTGTTGCAGGACCCGGTCGGTCCGGGCCCGGTCGGCGGACCGGTCGGACAGCGGCAGGTCGTGGACGTCGCCGTGCCGTACGTCCACCGCGGGCAGCTCGGCGGTGCGGGCGCGAGCCGTGTCCACCATGGCGGGGTCGTGGTCGAGGCCGATGACGGAGCCGCCCGGGGTGACCGCCGCCGCGAGGAACCGCAGATCGGTGCCGGGCCCGCAGCCGAGGTCGAGCACGGTGTGCCCGGCACGGAGGCCGAGTTCCTCAAGCATGCGCTGCTTGTACGAGCGGCCGGGGGGGCGGTCGCCGCGAGCCGGTCGAGGTAGGTGACCGAGTCGGGCCCGGTCGTCTCGAACGCGGAGGACGTCATACGGCCCAGTCAATCAGCCCGGTCACGTCGCCCCGCACCCGCAGGAGTTGGCCTCTCCCGCAACTCGCCCTCCCGCACACTTGCCTTTCCCCCGGAGGGAGACCGGAAGGTGGGCCCGTGCGCGACGGCACCCCGCCCGCGCACCCTGGAGGAGACGGAACTCGTGCACCGGTCGGCGCCCCTGTCCGAGAGCGAGCGGCGACGGCTGACCAACGGCCCCTGGACGGCTTCCAGAACGCCGTCTTCGGCACTCCCGAGCCCGCCGAACCGATGGATGCAGACACCGACACAGGATGTCTCAAGTACGCCGTGCCCGGACCTCGTTGCCCTCGCCCGGTGCGAGCCGACCGTGCAAACCCTTCAGACCCTGCAGACCGGGCAGACCGGGCTGCTCCGACACCTCGAAGCCGCCGCCCGCAACTGCCCTGACCGATTGGACGGTCACGGCACTGCGCTTCCACGCACCGGCCGCCCGAGCAGCCGCCGACGGACTTTCCGCAGGCAGGAGCCGACCACCTCGCGTACAAGAGAGCCGGGCTCCGGCACCCAGGGGGGATGGGTGCCGGAGCCCGGCTTCGGAAGGTCCCGGCGCCGGGGGGGATGGTGCGTCGGGACGTGGTTCGCGTGGGGACGGCCGGCGGCGCTGGATCGGCTGCCGTGCGGTGCGGCTGTCAGGTGTGTCGGGCGGGCGGTGTGTCAGACACTCTGGGGAGTGCGGTCCGGGTTCCCGGGGGGCTTGCGCTGGGCCCGCATGGGTTGTTCCCGCGAGCCCGGGCGTTGAAGCGACAGGTCCACGCCATGTTTGCGCCGTCTTTCGCCACCGGCGTGCGCGGTCCCGGGCATCGCACGCCCACAACCACCCCCACCCTCCGCAGCGCACACACCTCACACACCGCGCGCAGCGCGCACACGACTCCGCAGACGCCCCCTCCTGTTCCGTCGACGCCTCGTCCTGCCTTCCGTTCGCGGTCGTACGCCGTTCCTCGACGGGAGCGGCGTACGACCGCGGCTACGACCGTTACGCCGCCGCGTCGAATCCGGTGTCCCGCGCCAGCTTCTTCAGTTCGAGCAGCGCGTGCTTCTCGATCTGGCGGATGCGCTCGCGGGTCAGGCCGTGCTCCTTGCCGACCTCGGTCAGGGTGCGCTCGCGGCCGTCCTCGATGCCGTAGCGCATCTTGATGATGGAGGCCGTGCGCTGGTCCAGGCGGCCGATCAGGTCGTCCAGTTCCTCGCTGCGCAGCAGGGTCAGGACGGACTGCTCGGGGGAGACCGCTGAGGTGTCCTCCAGCAGGTCACCGAACTGGGTCTCGCCCTGGTCGTCCACCGACATGTTCAGCGACACGGGGTCGCGGGCCCAGTCGAGGACGTCGGTGACGCGCTCCGGGGTGGAGCCCAGCTCCGCGGCGATCTCCGCGGGCTCCGGCTCGCGGCCGTGCTCGCGGTTGAACTCGCGCTGGATGCGGCGGATACGGCCCAGCTCCTCCACCAGGTGGACGGGGAGCCGGATCGTGCGGGACTGGTCGGCGATGGAGCGGGTGATGGCCTGCCGGATCCACCAGGTGGCGTACGTCGAGAACTTGAAGCCCTTGCGGTAGTCGAACTTCTCGACCGCGCGCACCAGGCCGGCGTTGCCCTCCTGGATCAGGTCCAGCAGGGGCAGGCCGCTGCGCGGGTAGCGCCGGGCGACGGCGACGACCAGGCGGAGGTTGGAGCGGATGAAGACGTCCTTGGCCCGCTCACCGGCGACGACCAGCGCCTCCAGTTCCTCACGGGTGGCGTCCGACGCGGACTCCTCCTCGCCGTCGAGGACCTGCCGCGCGAACACACCCGCCTCAATGGTCTGGGACAGCTCGACCTCCTTGGCGGCGTCGAGCAGCGGCGTACGCGCGATCTCGTCGAGGTACATGCCGACCAGGTCACGGTCGGCGATCTCGCCGCCGTGTGCGCGAAGCCTGCTTGCCGAGTCGGCCGTCTCGCCGGAGGCGGACTGACGACGGGCGACGGCACGGGTTGCCATGCGTGCTCCCTTGCGATGGTGGGCTGGCAGGTGGTCCTGTGGACGCTCAGCACTCCGGGGACTGTGTAGGGACTCTCCTCGACTGCCCTGCGTCCGATGGAAACAACGACTGGAATCCGGACAGAATTCCCAACCTGCCCTCCGATTTTTCTGATCATGCAGTACCCTGTCCCGCCGCATGGGGCGAGAGGGGCCGCCGAACCTACAGAGACGCAGGTCAGACCGGGAGTCGAGGTGGATCTCGACGCGCTCGCGGTGATCCACGAGCCCTGCGCCCGCGAGACGATCGTCACACTCGGTGTCGCGCCCCTCACGCCGGAACGAGCCCTGGAAGGACCAGCCCCGGAAGACCGTCGCCGTCGACCGCCCTCCCGACCCGGAAGACGGCCCGCGCCGCCCGATGGTTGCCGCGCAAGCGGAATCACGGCAAATCCAGAGCTAGGCCATATCCAGCCCTTACCGGGCGAAGACCGCGCACGCCAGCAACCACCCAACGCCCAACGCCCACCATCCACGGCCCGCCGTCCGCCGCACATCACCCACCGCCCCGTCCCCCGTCCCCCGTCCCCCGTCCCCCGCGGCAGCCGACACGCAACGCCCTCTCCGGCTCCGGCATTCCCCAGGCGGAACCTCAGCCGAACTGCACCGACCGCTTCGCCATGCCCATCCAGAACCCGTCGATCACGGAGGTCACGGACTTCTGCGCGTCCAGTTCACCGCCCGCCTCGGCGGCGCCCATCGTGACGAAGAGCGGGGCGAAGTGCTCGGTGCGCGGGTGGGCATAGCGGCCGGCCGGGGCCTTGTCGAGGAAGTCGAGCAGGGCGTCCCAGTCGCGGGCCTCCAGAGCGCGCCGGCCCCAGTCGTCGAACTCGGAGGACCAGCTCGGCACGCCGCCGCCGGTGTGCCGCAGGGCGGCGAGGTTGTGGGTGAAGAAGCCGGAGCCGACGATCAGCACGCCCTCGTCGCGCAGCGGGGCGAGCTTGCGGCCGAGGTCCATCAGGCGGACCGGGTCGAGGGTCGGCAGGGAGACCTGGAGGACGGGGATGTCGGCGTCCGGGTACATCTCGACGAGCGGGACGTAGGCGCCGTGGTCGAGGCCGCGGTCGGGGATGTCCTGGACCGGGACGCCGGGGGCGCGCAGCAGTTTGCGGACGGACGCGGCCAGTTCGGGCGCGCCGGGGGCGGCGTACCGGACGCGGTAGTAGTGCTCGGGGAAGCCCCAGAAGTCGTAGACGAGGGGGACCGTCTCCACCGCGCCGAGTGCGAGGGGGGCCTCCTCCCAGTGGGCGGAGACCATGAGGATCGCCTTCGGGCGGGGCAGGCCGGCGGACCAGGCGGCGAGCTGTCCGGGCCAGACGGGGTCGTCGGCGAGGGGCGGCGCGCCGTGGCTGAGGTACAGGGCGGGCATGCGCTCCGGCGACGCCTCGGCGGGCATCTCCTGCGGCACGGCGGACACAGCAGACGTAGCGGATACAGCGGACACGGCGGACATGGCGGCGGCTCCCAACGGCAGGTCCAACGACTGGTCTTCGCGAGGTCCCCGAGAAGCCCCCGAGAGGCCTCCGCCAGACTCCCGTCAGGCACCCGTCGGGCGCCCGACAGAATTGCGGGAGCACCCCGGAAAGGCCCCGGAAGAACTCGGGGGGGACTCGAAGGAGCTCAGAGGAACTCGGAGGAACTCGGAAGGGCTTCGCGCGAAGATCCCAGAGTTGTTTTAACTCTCAAGTTCCATCCGCAGCATACGGCCGACTTGTTCAAGTTTCAAGGAGATGCCTCGTACAGTGGGACACATGAACACGGCACCCGACCCCGCCGCCGCGCGGCACCGCTGGCTCACCGACGAGGAACAGCGCGTCTGGCGCGCGTACATGCACGCCACCACCCTGCTGGAGGACCACCTCGACCGGCAGCTCCAGCGCGACGCCGGGATGCCGCACATCTACTACGGCCTGCTCGTCGGACTCGCCGAGGCGCCCCGCCGGCGGCTGCGGATGACCGAACTGGCGATGAAGTCGAAGATCACCCGCTCCCGCCTCTCGCACGCCATCGCGCGGCTGGAGAAGAACGGCTGGGTGCGCCGCGAGGACTGTCCCTCCGACAAGCGCGGCCAGCTCGCGGTGCTCACCGACGAGGGCGCCGAGGTGCTCGCGCGGACCGCGCCCGGCCATGTGGCGACCGTGCGACAGGCGATGTTCGACCGGCTCAGTCCGGAACAGCAGAAGGCCCTCGGCGAGATCATGGGGATCATCGCCGAGGGCCTCCAGCCCAACGAAGCGGGTGCGGACCTGCCCTGGCTCCGCTAAGTCATCCTGCACGCCGTCGTGTGAGCTGACCTGCGAGCCGTCCTGCGGACAGGGTCAGTGGGCCACCACCGGCACCGGCAGCTCGTCCTCGACGCCCTCGCCCTCGCCGGAGGTCACCGGGGTGGAGCCCGGGCGGCCGGCGTTGACGAAGGTGAAGGCGATCAGGGAAGCCACGGCCAGGATGCCGACGGCGAACCAGATCGCGCTGCTGTAGCCGTGCACCATGCCCTGGAGCTTGACCAGCTCCTGCTGCGGCTTGGCGGCGGCACCGGCGATGTGGTCCTTGATGTAGGACGTGGTCGCCGAGGCGGCGATGGTGTTCAGCAGGGCGGTGCCGATCGCGCCGCCCACCTGCTGCGAGGTGTTGACCATCGCGGAGGCGACACCGGCGTCCCGGGGCTGCACACCCTGGGTGGCCAGGGACATCGCCGGCATGAACGCCGTACCCATACCGAGGCCGAGCAGCACCATCGCGGGCAGCAGCTGGGTGAGGTACGCGGAGTCGATCTTCAGCTGGGTGAGGATCAGCATGCCGAGCGCGGCGACCAGGAAGCCGGGGCCCATCAGGAAGCGGGCCGGGACCCGGGTCATCAGGCGGGCGCCGATCTGGGTGGACCCGGTGATCATGCCGGCCACCATCGGCAGGAACGCGAAGCCGGTCTTGACCGGCGTGTAGCCCTTCACGACCTGCAGGTAGTAGGTCAGGAAGAGGAACAGGCCGAACATGCCGATGATCGCGAGGCCGAGGGAAAGGTAGATCCCGCCGCGGTTGCGGTCGGTCACCACGCGCAGCGGCAGCAGCGGGGCCTTGACCCGGGCCTCGACGACCACGAAGGCGAGCAGCAGCACCGCGGACGCGATGAACATGGCGACGGTCACGCCGTCGCCCCAGCCGTCGGACTCGGCGCGCGTGAAGCCGTAGACGAGCGCGATCAGACCGAGCGAGGACAGGATCACGCCGGGGATGTCGAGCGGGGAGCGGTTGCGGCCGCCCTGGGGCTCACGGATGACGAAGAGGGCGCCGAGGGCCGCGACGACGGCGAACGGGATGTTCACGAAGAACGTCCAGCGCCAGTTCAGGTACTCGGTGAGGAAACCGCCGACGATCAGGCCGACGGCACCGCCGCCGCCCGCGATGGCGCCGTAGATGCCGAACGCCTTGGCGCGCTCCTTGGCGTCGGTGAACATCACCGCGAGCAGGGAGAGCGCGGCCGGGGCGAGCAGCGCACCGAAGACACCCTGGAGGGCGCGGGCGCCGAACATCATCGGGCCGGTGGTGGCGGCGCCGCCGAGCGCGGAGGCGAGGGCGAAGCCGGCGAGGCCGGTGACGAAGGCGCGCTTGCGGCCCCACTTGTCGGCGATACGGCCGCCGAAGAGGAGCAGGCCGCCGAAGGCGAGGGCGTAGGCCGTGACGACCCACTGCCGGTTGCCGTCGGATATGCCGAGGTCGGTCTGGGCGGAGGGGAGCGCGATGTTCACGATGGTGGCGTCGAGGACGACCATCAGCTGGGCGAGCGCGATGAAGACGAGCGCCTTCCAGCGGTTGGGGTCGACGCCGGGGGCGGTGACGCCGAAGGCGCCTTTGCGGTCCGTTTCGGACATGGGATTACCCACTTCGGGACTTTCGTGACGGAAAAGGCTGAAGTAAAGCGAAAAAACGGGAAGACGGTGGCGCGGCTCGTCGACGGCGGTGGCGACGGACCGGTCGGGCGGCCGGGTCGGGCGGCCGGGATGTGAGGGTGGACTGGGACGCGGGGCCGAACTAATCGGTCAGGGCTTGCGCAGCTCCCTGACGGTCACGGCCTCGCCCGGCAGGGCGGAGCGGGCGGGTGCCCGCAGACCGTCGAGGAGGAGTTGCAGGTGACGGTGGACGAACCGGTCGCTGTGCAGGCAGTCCGTGCCGGCCGGGGGCCGGCTCAGCTGCGCCACGGCGATCATCACGTCGCCGACACCGACGTCCGGCCGGAGCTGCCCGGCCGCCCTGGCCCGGCCCATGACCTCCTCGATGAGCTGCTCCAGGCGCTCACGGGAGGCTTCCAGGTCGGGGTGGTGCTGGTCGAACGTGCTGGAGACCATCGGGCACAGCGCACTGATCCGCTCGTCGGCGGAGGCGTGCACGAAGCGCTCCAGCGCGGCGAAGGCGTCGCCGGTCTCGGCCAGGGCCAGCTCGGCCGCCTCGGCCGTACGGTCCACGACGGAGCAGACGACCTCGCGGACGAGGGCCTCGCGGTCGGGGAAGTTTCGGTACAGCGTGGCGTTGCCGACGCCGGCCCGGCGGGCGATCTCGTCCAGCGGCACGTGCGGGCCGTCCTCGACGAACATCTCCCGGGCGGCGGTGACGATCCGCTCCCGGTTGCGCAGGGCGTCGGCCCTGGGCCGGGGCACCTTGCGCACGGCCGGGGTGGTCGCGGTCGACACGGCGTACTCCTCACTGTCGAAGTGACGGGGCCCGGCCGGAAGCATCGGGAGCTCCGAGAACTCCTGGTTCCCCTGGATCTCCTGGATCTTCCGGATCTCGCGGATGTTCCAGATCTCCTGGATCTCCGGCGGGCGATGATCGCGATCCGGGGAAGCAGTCCCCGTTTCGCTCGGACGCAGGGTTAAACGGGGAGCGGGTCCCCGGATATTTCCCTCCCGCGCAAAGAATCCCTGTGACCTGAGCCACACTCATCTCGGGCCGGGATTCACCCTCTTGCGACCCCGTTTTCCCACGATCGGTCTCCTCCGACGCGCGCCCCGCACCTCGTCGACACAGGGTGAGCGCAAGGGTGCAGTCGGCGACCGGCGGCTGCCGTGGAGCGAGAGGCCCGTGCATGCATCCGCAGCCACCCCGCCGCATACGTCTCCCCCACGAGAACATCCCCCACGACCACCCGACCGCGGACCGCATCCCGCACGAGGGCCGGCGCGAGAGCCGTCGGAACGAGAGCCGTCGACGCGAGAGTACTCGGCACGAGAGTCCGCCCGACGGCCTGTACGACGCGGCCGAGGCCCCCTCTCTGACCTCTCTGGCCCCCCTGGTCCCTTTGCCCCCTTTGGCCTCTTGCCGCGGGAGATCCCGGGCCGGCGGGGCGCGCAGCCGACGCCGGATACGCGCGCGCCGGGTGGCCGCCCTCACCGCGGTGACCGCACTGACCCTCGCGGTCAGCACCTCGGCCGGGACCGGACATCTGACGGCGCCCACCACCGCCGGGCCCATCGCCCTGGCCCACTCCTCCGCCTTCGCGCCCTGCATGATCCACGGCAGCCCCGACATCCAGATGACCGAGGGCGTCCCCACCCCGCACGGCTACTCCCGCTCCACGGGCACGGTCCACGCGCTGACCCTGATGATCGACTTCTCCGACGCGCCCGGCCAGGGCAGCGCCATGGACCGCTTCCACGAGTTCTTCCCACAGACGCAGGAGTGGTTCCGCACCGCGTCGTACGGCCGGCTCGACTACGTGCCCGAGACCCCGATCACCGGCTGGCTGCGGATGCCCAAGCCCTTCAAGGCGTACGGCATAGACCGCGGCGCCCCCTTCGACCCCGGCTACCGCCAGCTGGTGCAGGACATGGTGGCCGCGGCCGACCCGGCGGTGGACTTCCGCTCCTACGACCTCCTCAACGTCCTGGTCACTCCGAACGCCGGCCCGTCCGCCCTCGACACCGTGCTGTCCGTGACCTTCGCCGGGAACGGGGAGGCGCCGGTCGCCGACGGCGTACCCGTCGCCAACGCCTCCTTCATCTACTCCCGCCAGGACGACGGCTCCGGCTCCTACGCCCACACCGGCTACCGCGTCCTGCCGCACGAGAACGGACACACCTTCGGCCTGCCCGACCTGTACACGCAGGAGGGCGGGGGCGCCGTCGGCCACTGGGACATCATGAGCGAGGACTGGGGGGCCGACAACGATCTGCTCGGCTGGCACAAGTGGAAACTGGGCTGGCTGGACGCCTCGCAGGTGCACTGCGCGGTTCGGCCGGGCAGCACCGAGTACACGCTGACGCCGCTGTCGCGGGCGGGCGGCGAGAAGCTGGTGTTCATCCCGACGGATTCGCACGGCGGATACGCGCTGGAGCTGCGCACCCAGGGCGGCAACGACGAGGCGGTGTGCCACCCGGGCATCCTGATCTACCGGGTCGACGCGACGGTCGACACCGGCCGCGGCCCGATCACGGTCCGCGACAGCCACCCGAAGAGCGGCGGCTGCACCCGCACCCCCAACGTCCAGGCAGAACTCTCCGACGCCCCCTACTCCCCCGGCGAGACCTTCAAGGACCCCGGCCACGGCATCACGGTCCGGGTACGGGAGAAGGACGAGGACGGGAACTACCGGGTACGGGTGACACGGAGCTGAGGGAACGGTCCGGACGGACGGGGCGGGGCCGGGCGGGGTTCACCGCAGGCCCCGACCGTGGCCGGGCGGGGTTTACCGTAGGCGTGCCCGAACGCCGTACCGGAGAACCGATGCCCGCTGCTG
Source organism: Streptomyces sp. MUSC 14 (assembly GCF_001866675.1). Lineage (NCBI taxonomy): Bacteria > Bacillati > Actinomycetota > Actinomycetes > Kitasatosporales > Streptomycetaceae > Streptomyces > Streptomyces sp. MUSC 14. Next base: position 101,574 of record NZ_MLYN01000070.1, on the reverse strand, counting down.
ACCCCGTACTGGACACCGACGTGGACACCACCGAGGCCGGGCCGCCGGGTGAAGCAGTCGGGCCGCTGATCCGTGGGGTCGGTGTGCTGCGGCGGCTGACCGAGGCCGGCGGCACACTCGGTCCGAGCGCGCTGGAGCGGACCACCGGGCTCGCGCGCTCCACGGTCGACCGGATCACCGCGACCCTGGCCCGCATGGGCTACGTCCGCCTCGACGGCCGGGACGTCGTCCTCACCCCGCGCGTGATGGAGCTGGGCAACTCCTATCTGGCCGCCCTGCGCCTGCCCGTCCTGCTGGGCGCGCGCGCCGACGCCCTCGCCGACGAGCTGGACGAGTCGGTGTCCCTCGCGGTCGCCGACCTCGACGGGATCCGCTTCATCCACCAGGCCACCCGGCGCCGCGCACTGTCGGTGAGCTTCCGCATCGGCGACCTGCTCCCCGCCGAACGCACCGGCCCCGGCCCGCTGTTCGCGACCGAGTGGACCGAACGGGACTGGGCACGCTGGCGGGACCGCCGGTCCGCCGACCCCCACGACACGGCCTTCCCCGCCCTCCCGCCCCGGCAGGCACCGCCCGCCGACACCCCCTCTCCGCCATCCTTTTCCCCGCCTTTCCCCTCTTTCCCGGAACGGGTGGAGCGGGCGCGCGAGGACGGCTGGGCCCTGGACGACCAGCTGATCGAACCGGGCCTGGTCGCGGTCTCCGTACCGGTGCGGGACCCGTACACCGGCCGCCCGGTGTGCGTGGCGAGCGTGGTCAGCCACACCAGCCGGCACTCGGCGGCCGACCTGCGCACCAGCCTCCTGCCCCGACTGCATACGGCCGTGGCGGCGATGGAGTCCGACCTGCGTACGGCACCCGCGCCAGAGCCCGGCCCGCCGCCCTCGGGCCTGGCGGCCTGGACGACGGCGTCGAAGCACCAACTGGGCCGCGATTTCGTGGAGTCGCTGGCCCGGGGCCTCACCGTCCTGACCGCGTTCGGCGCGGGCCGCTCGGCGCTGCCGCTGACCGAGGTGGCCCGGGCGACGGGCCTGTCCCGGGCCACGGCTCGGCGCGCTCTGCTCACGCACGAACACCTGGGCCTGGTGGCCGCGGGCCCCGAGCGCACCTTCACCCTCACCCCCCGCGTCCTGGACCTGGGCTTCCCTCCCCTGTCCCGCACGACCCTCGCCCGCCTGGCCGAGCCCCATCTACGGGCCCTGGCACAGACCCTGCACGAGCCGACGGCACTCGCGGTCCTCACCCCCGACGGCACGGAGATCCAGTACACGGCCGGGGCGGGCACGAGCCGTGTCCTCACGGTCCACATCACCGTCGGCGCCCGCCTCCCCGCCGCCGCGACCTCACTCGGCCGCGTCCTGCTGGCGGACACCTCCCCCGCCTTCCCGGAGGTCCGCGCGCAGGGCTACGCCCTCGCCGACGAGGAACTGGAGTCCGGCCTGCGCTCCATCGCCGTACCGGTACGGGACCGCACGGGCCGGGCGGTCGCCGCGGTGTGCGTGGCCACGCACACGGCCCGCCGCACCCTGGAGTCCTGCGTCCACGACGTCCTGCCCGCCCTGCGCACCACCACCGACCGCCTCCGGGCCGACCTCCACACCGCCTCCCGCTTCACCCCCGTCCCCCCGGCCTGACGACGAGGTACGTCATGGAGGACATCGGCCGGGACGACGGACAACGACCGGCTCTCCAGCAGCGTCGGTGCGCCTCGGCACCTGCTTCGAGAACGACGTCTCATGCCGCCCGCCGCCCGCGTACACGCTCAACCCTCCGGAAAGCCGATGACAGAATCATTCGCGCCGTCGCCCGGCAAGGGCGACTCCGTCGCTGCCGGCCGCATCCGGGTAAGCCAGTGGGTCCAGACAGCCACGGCCGTCTTCCCCGCTTCCAGCAGACACTGGCTGCCATGAACGTCATCGCCAGGACAAAGGGCGGTGCGGAGACGAGAGTGACGTGCTCCGCACCTGGCTGCGGGCAGCGCCGAGGCCAGGAGGCAGCCGAATCACAGAGGCGATCCATCATGCTCCGGGATTCCTCTTCCGGCTCCAGGACGACCTTGATGGCGTACACGGAAGCACCCCAGGGGTCAGGCGGCCGTCGGTACACATCCATGCCCGACAGCCTCAGGTCATGTCATGAGGCGGCCATCCGCCTTCGCGCCAGGCGTGCCCGTTCCTCCTGACGGTTGGCAGAAGGGTTGCCGACCTGGCCTCGCAGCCGGCGGTGTAGCAGCGAATTTCGCGGTCTCGCACAGCAGTTGGCGGTCCACTTTGCCGACGGACGTGGATCCGCTCCGCATATACCGGGCGGACGGCACGGACGAGGGCGAGGGGTGCGCGCAGGCACGCGCCGTCGCCGGCAAGGCGCTTCAGGCGCTCGGCTACACCGACGGCGTCTTCCACATGGAGCTGCTCCTGGACCGCTCCAGTGACAGCTTCTTCTTCGGCGAGGTGGCGGCCCGCGTCGGTGACGTCCTGATCCAGGAGGCGGTGCTGTTCAGGCACGGCTTCTCGCTGGCGGGCGCTGCCGTGGACGTGGCGCTCGGCCGGCCGGTGGGGTCCGTGGGCGATCCCAGCGACCGCTGTGTGGCGACGACGTCACTGCATCTGCCGCGCGGCACCATCGTCAAGCTGCCGAACGCCGACCGCTTCACCGAGGCCGACGACATCCACGAGCTGCGCATCGCGGCCCTGCTCGGTGTGAACGACGTCCCGGAGGTCCGCAACACGACGAACCGGCAGGGGCTGGCGCTGGTCTCGGCCGCCTCGCTCGCGGAACTCGACACCAGGATGGAGTCCGTGCGCCGCGAGTTCGCCGAACAGTCCCTGGTCGCACCGGCCTTCGGCACCGGTGTCCAGCAGCGCGCGTTCATGGCGGGCTACGAGGACGCGTGGAGGCGGCTGCTGTGAGCCTCACCGACGTCAGCCAGGTCCTGGCCGCCTGGCAGGGTCTGGTCGCGCGCGGCGAGATGTCCGAACAGACCCTGAGCCGGTTCGGCCAACTGCTCCACCGTCTCAAGACGTTCGCCCTCGTGCGCGGCGCCCCGCTGCTCACCGGTCTGGACACGACCCTGGCCACGCAGTTCGTCGACGCTCACGGCCGCACCCGCCACGGGCACATCGCACCGGCCTCTCTGTCCACCCGGCATCTGCGCCGCAGCGTGCTGCGGATGTGCTTCACCACCGCCCGCCGGCTCGGCCTGATGGACACCGACCCCACTCGGGACATCGGCCTTCCGCCGCGCACGGTCGGCGAGACCCGGCCCCTGGACGAGGCCGAGACGGTCGAGCTGCGCATGGCCGCGGAGTTCACCGACCGCCCCACCCGCCACGCCGCCGCAGCCGCCCTCGGCTACGGCCGCTGCCGCCACGAACTGTGGTCCTCAGGCGGCCGAGTCCACGAACGCGCCTACCTCGACAACGGCACGAGCACCCTCATCCCCCTGCCCGTCCGCAAACCAGAACGCCGCGCCAGCGCCCAAACCCACCGCTGGTACCACCTGCTCACCGTCCTCTGCCCCCCGCGGCCCGCACGAACACCGCGAACCCGTCGGCGTCACCACCCCCCGGAGAACGCGACGAAGGCCAGAGCGACACCGAGACCGGCTTCCACCGCGCCGAGCACCTCCTGCAGATCCCCGACGACACCGCCGTCCACCAGAACCTCTGCGGCGGCCGCGAGGACACCGAAGCCGGCTTCTCCCAGTTCGACCGATCCCTGTGGAACCGCCGCATGATCGCCTTCGGCGCCGAAGCCCAGAGCCTCGTCGTCCCCGGGTTCCTCCTCGCCCAGAACGCCACCAGTGCCGCCCGCTACCAGGAGGACCCGACCTACGCCGATGCCAGCACAGAGACCACCGACCTCAGCGACGGCGGCAACACACCCGGCAGATCATGAACCGGGCTGAGGCATCAGCCTCAGCCCACCAACCCCACCCCGATCCGCTACCCTGTCAGGGACCGCCACCTAGGTGACGGTCCCCACCCTTGCCACAACCGAGCCGAATAGTCACTCAGAGTATTCAGCCACGTTCTACGCAAGGCCCCGCCTTCGTAGCTCAGGGGATAGAGCACCGCTCTCCTAAAGCGGGTGTCGCAGGTTCGAATCCTGCCGGGGGCACGCGGCCTGACCAGGCCATATGTATCGAACAGCCCCTCTGGGATGATTCCCGGAGGGGCTGTTTTCATGCGTCCGGGGACAATGCGGGGACGTAACTCTAGGCGACGCCTTGGTCACCGCTGCCGCTGTCCCCGTGCGTGTCGGGCCTGACGAGGTACAGCCTCCGGCGCTGCGCAGCGGCCGCTTCCGTGGTGTCGTCGGTGGAGGACGCCTGCGGCTCCGTCTCCGAAGTCGCCTCGGCGGCAGCTGGGTTGTAGTCCCGCCCCCCTCCCTTGCGGGGCACCAGCTCGACCGGGGCGTCCGCGGCCTCCTTCTCGAACTGCGGCATGAGGGAGGTGTAGGTGTCCGCGGTGAGTGAGTACGAGGCGTGCCCGAGGAGGGCCTGGATGGCCTTCATGGAGAGCCCGGCGGCAAGGCTCAGGGAGGCCGCGCAGTGCCGTAGGTCGTGGAGGCGGACGGGCGGGAGACCGAGCCGTTTGATGAGGCGCTCGAAGGCTTGGCTGACGTTGTCGGGGTGCCAGGGGCGACCGTCGGCCTGGGTGAAGACGTAGCCGCTGTCGACGTACGGCCCGTACTTCTTCGGGTCCTCCTTGTACTTGCGCTCCCACTCCTCCCGCTGCGCCTTCTGCACGTCGCGCCAGGCCGTCATGAGGGCGAAGGTCGCGGAGTCCAGGGCGATGGTGCGCCGGCCGCTACGACTCTTGGGGGTGTCCTCCCACACGCCGTAGGAGGAGTCGGAGACGAGCTGCTCGACGATGTTGGCGCGACCCTTGGTCATGTCGACCTCGGACCAGGGCAGGCCGGTGGCCTCGCCGCGCCGTGGCGCACGGAAGACCATGAGATGCCACATGACGTACAGCGGATGCTCGGCGGCCGCATCGAGGAACTCGCCGGTCTGCTCCGGTGTCCAGACCATGACGGGGCCTGGTTTCTCGCCGGTCTTGCGCCAGTGGGCTACGCGTTCGTCGGTCCAGACGAGGGGGTCGGGTCTGCGGTACTTGGGGATGATGACGCCGTCCGCGCAGTTCTCGCTGATCAGCTTTTCCTTGACGGCGTCACCGAGGGCTGCGGAGAGGGTGTCGAGGTACCGCTTCTGCGTGCCGGGGCCGGTGTTCTGGCGGGGCTTGGCGTTGGCCACCTTCAGGGTGGCCTGGGCGGCCTTCCAGCGGGCCCGCAGGTGGGGCGGTCGGGGCTTGGGAGCCTGCTTCCAGGCTTCGCGGGCGGCTTCGCACTCCGCCTTGGCCTGTTGGGCGGCGAGGCGGTTGGCGGCCTTGACCTCGCTGAAGGCCCAGATCTCCTCGAACATCGCCTGGATGTGACGGGTTCGCAGGTCGCGCATGGCGAGATGGCCGAGGGCCGGGATGTAGATGCGGTTGATGAAGTCCTCGTAGTCCCCGCGGGTGCTGCGCTTGAGGTCGACGCGCTTGTTCAGCCAGCGGAGGAGGTACTGCTCGACGGTCTCCTTGGAGTCGACGTCGATGCCGCCCTGGGCCTTGTCCCAGAGCTGCTGGGCGGCCTCCTGCGCCTTCTTCTGGGTGAGGAAGCCTCCCTTGCGGGGCCGACGGCGCTTGCCTCCGGGGCCAGGTGGGAGCTCGATGCAGTAGAACCAGCTGCCATGGTCGCGCTTGCCCAAGTCAGGGCAGGATGCACCGAGTTCCTTCGTCTTGGGCCGGCCGTCGCGACGCAGGACCGGACGTCCTTCGTCGTCCATGACCGGCACTCGACAGGTGCAACGTCGGTAGACGGATCCCTCGAACACGCATCCCTCCCATGCTGTGCGGGCAGCCCTGAAGTATTGCGATCATACGTGGAGACAAATGGATTGCCTGATACGTTTATGGCGTCGCCGTCCAACCGGACTGCCTTGATCTACTAGATCACAGAGGTGCACGCGCCTACGGGCGCGCGAAACACCTGTGGAGACAAAGGAAGAGCCTGAGCGTCCGCGGAACGCTCTGGATCTTGTCGGCCACCTGAGGAGAATCTAGAGTCAACCGGGGCTGTCCGGGAGGCGCGGGGGCGGAACGGGAGTGCCTGAACGTGCTCGATCGATGCATTCCAGCCAGCCACCGCGCCAGGTCGGTGGTGATGCCCTCATGACGCGCGAGGAGCTGCTGGCCCTGCCGGTGGCCGTCGACGTGCTGACGGCCGGCAAGGCGTTCGGCCTCGGCCGGAACACGACATACGAATTGGTGAACGCGGGAGAGTTCCCGGTGCCGGTGCATCCGTGGGGCGGCGTGAAGCGTGTCGTCACCGCGGATCTCTGGGCGGCGCTGGGTGTCGGCCCGTCATAACGCGGCTCCAGCAGAGACCGCCTCAGCACCCCGCGAAGCCATCGCGCGCCTCGCGGGGCACGGCTGTCCGCCGATCGCCCCGCTTTCCGGTCTGGAGCTGAACGACCGACGGGACTTTGTCTCCACAGAAGGACGGCGCGGTACGCAAAGTTGAAAGTGTGATGTCGAACACGTCACGACCTCGCTAGCGAGGTGCCGTGGGGTACGCGCCCGGAGGTGTACGGACCTCCGTACACCCAGCCACAGCTCTACCGGTACTGGAGCCCGCCCGCCGCCTACCTGCATCTTTTGTGTTGCGCATCTGCGCATGGCGGCGCTGCAAGTTGGATAGGGGCGTTGACCTGGTGGAATGCTGCTTTTCGGCGACACATCGAGCGACGGTTGCGACCTCGATGGACGGGCATGCGTGACGTCACTACGGTCCGCCTTGGCTTATCTAGCTAAGTAGGCCAGTACACATCATCCAGGGGTGACAGTGGAGGGACTTGTCATACCCTTGTCGCGCAAGTGGGGAAATCGGGCTGGAGAAGACCATGAGGGCGTACGGTCACGAAAACGACGGCATCACCCGGGTTCCGCATGAGGCAGAGCACCTGGCCGCCGCAGCGCGCAAGCTCCTCAAGGAGGAGGACGTGACGCTCGGCGCCGTCGCGGAGTGGATGACCAAGGAAGTCGGCCCGACCGTGTCCGGGCGCCCGTGGGCACCGACCACGTTGCGTCGCCGCCTCCGCAACCCCGCCATCGCCGGACTGCGCCGCAACGCCGAGGAGGAACTGGTCGACGGCCCTGCGGAGCCCCTGCTGAGCCACGACAGGGCCGAGGCGCGCGAGATGTTCGAGGCGCTGGACAAGTACTTCTCCAAGAAGGAGCGCGGCCAGGTCCCCCAGCACGTCTACCTGCTGTCGAGCGGAACGGCGTTGTGTGACGTGTGCGACGCGGAGTTGGTCTCACGCTCCAGCTCCAAGGGTGCCCGCGGTTACATGTGCGAGGCCGAGGGGTGCGGGAAAATCTGGATCTCGGCGCCGCCACTCGACGAGTACGTGGCCGACCGCGTGCTGGCCAGGCTGTCTCGCCCCAACACCCTGCGCAAGCTCTCTGCGCTGAGGGACCAGGTGCTGGAGCAGGCGCAGGAGGCGACCCAGACGCTGACCGAACTGGAATCGCGCAAGGACGAGTTGACGAAGGCACTCGGTGCGAACGAGTTGACGGTCAAGGATTTCCAGGCCGCGAAGAAGGAACTGGACCGGCTGCGCCGGTCTGCCCTGGATGTGCAGCGGCGCGGTAAGTACGTCGAGGAACTCCCCGAGTTGACCGAGGAGGGCCTGACCGAGTGGTGGCACAAGACGGCGGGCTCCGAGCAGCGGCGCACGCTGGTTCAGCTCGTGGTCGCTGAGGTGCGGGTGGAGCCGGCCACGCGGCGCGGTTCCAACAAGTTCGACGAGGACCGCTTCACCATCACGTATCGCTGACTCCGGTGGCACACGGGGAAGTTGGCCAGGTCAAAGGCGTCCCAGACGTCCTCCTCCGAGAACGTCGGCCGTGCGGACATGACGCTCATGGAGGAGGCGCAGGCGTACGCCGACCTGGTCGGGTTCGGTCACACGGCGGAGCGCATCGCGGAGATGTTCGGCAAGACGCCGGACTACGTGAAGTGGCGGATGGACCTGCTGAACCTGACGACCGACATCGCGGCGCTGGTGGCCGACGGAAAGATCAAGCCGGACTTCGCCTGGCACCTGTCGCGGCTGTCGACGGCGAACCAGAAGGCTGCCGTCACCCCGTACATGAAGGGCGACTTCAGGTCGGAGACGGACGCCTCCACCTTCGCGCAGGCTCTGCGGATGAAGGAGAAGCAGGAGGGCTTCTTCTCCGACAAGGAGCTGTCGGAGAAGGAGGATAAGGCCAAGGAGCGCAAGCAGGCCAGGACCAAGGTCTACCACGTCGAGCGGGCCGGGACCCTCCTGGCGGAGCTGGCGAAGAAGAGCCCGGAGGAGCTGGCCGAGCTGTTCGAGGGCGAGGTCGGCAAGCACCTGGACGCGGTGGAGCGCGTGCGCAAGGCAGCAGCCGAGGCGGCGAAGAAGCCGCGCAAGGCGAAGGCGATGTCCGAGGCGAAGCAGCTGGAGGTGCGTCCCGAACTGGAGGTTGCACCGCAGGAGCTGGAGACCGGGGAGGACGAGCCGGGCGAGGCCGAGGCCCCGGAGGAGACGGCGAACGCCGTGGGCGGCGATGCGGAGCTGGAGCCCACGGAGGCGGAGCTGGCCGAGGCGGAAGCGGAGTTGGCCAAGCTGACGGCGGCGGCCGCACAGGAGCGGGAGGAGTCAGCGGCGGCCTGACGTCCTCCGCAGTGCGGCTGAGCGCCCTGCCGGGGCCCAGACGCTTTCTGTTGTACTGGCGATGGCCATGTCCGGCGACAGCGAAGTGCTCCGCTGGAGAGCGCTGTCCTGCGCGGACGGTCTTCATTGCCAGAGCGGTCACGTAGCGCTGCCTTCAGCCCAGGTGCCACAGCGCATACACCGCGACGAGTAGGAGAAGTCCTGCACCTGCCATGACAGCGCCCAGGAACCGCAGGTACCCAATGGACGCGAAAAGGTTCGGAGAGCCGCCGAGACGGCCCATCGCCCACGTCTCCTGGTTCCTGCGGTGAATCCGTTCGGCTCTGCGCGTGGTGATCCCCCGCACATCGAACGCCCAACTCAATCCGCACCACAGGAAAACTATGCCTCCCACGGCGAAGACGATGTCGATCACCGGGGACGGTCCATGTGCCCCAGCGGCGAGGTGTTGCATTTTCTTGGCGTTCCTTTCGTCGTTCCCCGCCTCGGTCGGTCCAGGAGCCCAGGAGGGCGTCCAAGCCCGTACTTCAGGTACAGCCGTACGGAAAGAGATTTCCTCCGCTCAGAGGGATCAGTGGGGCATGGCCGCGTGGTCGCTGACGGGGCCCCCGGAGCCGCTCATGTCAAACGGTCCAGTACGGCTGCCACTCGGTCCCGTAGTTCTTCGTCGGTCAGGTCGTCTGGGTCTCTGAGGTCAGGATCGATGCTGTAGTCCTCCAACGTGTAGAAGACCTCGTCCAGCGCGTTCTCCATGGCCTCGCCCAGACGCTCGCCCGCGTCCATGGCTCGGCGCCGCTCGTCGAGCCACTGTCTGGCGAAGGAGGGGCCGTCGATCGAACGGGACGCGAGAGAGCGCATCAGATCGATCTGCTGTCCGGTATGGCTGGTAGCGGAGGCTTCCCCAGCCGATTTGAAGGCCCTGGTCTGCGGAGGGTAGTGGCCGGAGACGACAGAGAGTTCCGCTGCGCCCGTGGGGCTTCTGCGAGCGTAGCGCTGGAATTCCGCCCGGGCTCTGTCAGTGCCCTCGGCCACAGCGCCTCTCATGAACTCCGGGCTTCCTGCTGCCAGGGCGTAGCTGCCTCGGCACAGCACAGCCCCCAGGAAATTGTCCGCGACCAGCAACAAGCCGTGCGTTTCCGGCCACTGTGCGCTGACAACGAGGAGCGCGTCCGGTTCGGCAGGTGCGGTGACCGCTGGCCGCTCGGCGAACTTCTCGTCGAGGGGCACCCCGAAGACGGCTGCGGCACCAGTCTCCCGCGCTCCCGCCGCCACTCGCTCAACAGTGTCTCGCCCCAGCGGGAGGTGCGCGGTCAGCGGAGCAACCGAGACGGCCTGCACACGTGCGAGCCAGTCCTCACGGAAGTTCCCTGTATCGGAGAGGACGGTCTCGATCACGTCACGGTTCTTGATCTGCGGCACTGCAGGTCCTTACGTAAGGAAGCCCTTTTGGACAATGCTCTGGAACTGTTTGTCGCTCAGTTTCCAGGCTGACCAGAACTTACCGTCACTGTGCAGCATGACCATCTTCCGTGTGGTCGGATCGATGAAGCCCACGGCCTGTCCCTGTCCTCGGTAGTCGTACCGGTAGATCTTGGTATCCGGGGCGAGCATGTGGTCTCGCATGGCCTGCTGGAACTGAGACAGAGTCTGTTTGTTCCGACTTCCACTGACGCCGAAGTCCTGCGCATGGCTGTCGAACTTCTTACTCATCACCTTCTGACTGCTGAAGTCGGCCCGCTGCTCCCATTGAGCCTTGGCACAGGGCGCGAGCCCCAGAGGGTCGGTCCATCCGAGAGGGTTGTCGACGTAGCTGTTGGGATTGGGCGCTGGTTCGAGACCCAGCGGGTCCGAGGTCAGGTACGTGCCTGTTTCCGGGTCGTAGTACCGGAAGTAGTTGTAGTGCAGACCGCTCTCGCGATCGGCGTAGTGGCCCGGATACCGCAGCGGACACGTTGGCGTGGTGCTGTCGTCCACCGAGGACGGCATCCTGGTTCCCCACAAAGTGGTGCGTTGCTGCCAGGCCAGAACGCCGGACGCGGAGACGAGTTCCGTGGGTGAGCCCACGGAGTCCGTCACCACGGCATAAAAACGTGTCGCGCGATCGGGGTCCGACTCCTCGGCCAGCCGGGCGAGGAAGGACGCTTCGACGCTGACAGAGGAGGCTCTGTGCTCGGTCTGAGCCACCGGACGATGCGTGCCCGGCTCGTAGTCCCAGGTTATGACCTGAGAGTTCGGGCCGAGCTGTTCGGCCAGACGGGTGTCGTCCCAGGAGAAGTCCACGCAGTCGGCCGCTGATCCGTCTTCCGTCACGCGGTACTTCGAGACGCGGCGGCCCAGCGGATCGTACACATACCGCCACCGCTCACCGTCCGGAGCAACAGCCTCGGTCAGGCGGTCCTCAGCGTTCCAGGTGTACGTCCAGCTGCGTGTCTGACCGTTCAGGAGTTTGCGGGTTCTGCGGATCAGACGGCCCTGAACGTCGTACTCGTATGCTGTGCTTCCCGCACGTCGGACGAGCGTGCCCTCGAACTCGCGATCACCGGAGGCATTGTGGCCAGGGGCTTCCGCCTGAACGAGGTTACCCAGTGTGTCGTATGCGTAGGTTTCCGACCACCCAAGGGCGCGTATCCCCGTGACCCGGCCCATTCCGTCAAGGTCGAAGTGCCGGGTACCTGACGTCAGTTCACGTATTTCCGTCACATAGCCGTCTGCTCGGTATGCGTAGGAGCGGTGCTGCAGGAGGCTGTCCGCTCCGGCAGTCGACACAACCGATGTCAAGGACTGGGAGGTTAGCCGTCCAGTGGCGTTCCAGCCCTGGGCGAGTGTCACGGCTTCGCAGATCCGACGCTCCGTCTCGCGGCCCGCAGCGTCATACGAGAAGTCGAGCGAGCCCGCTTGGGAATGCAGGCCGGCGGGAAGACCGGTCGGTCCGTACGTCCAGTCGGATGTGAGTCCCGAGGGTGTGACACGGCGGGTGCAGCGTCCGATGGGGTCGTATGCGAACGTCGTCGTGCGGTCATCGACTGTTTCCGACAGGACCCGTCCCAGAGCGTCCCGCTTCAGCACGATCTCGGCGTCGGCGTTCACTGCGCGGGACAGCATGCCGTCCGGGCCGTACGTGTACGTCGTGGCCCTGCCGATGGGGGCATGTTGCTCCACTACACGCCCCAGCGCGTCCCACACGAAGCGCAGGGTCTCGCCCGCGTTGTTGGTGCGGGAGACCAGACGGCCCGCCGCGTCGTGTGCGTACGTCAGTGTCCGCCCGTTGAAGTCCCTCTCTTCGACGAGGAGCCCGCTCTCGTCGTAGCGGTACGTCCAGGTCTGACCCTGGGGGTTGGTGACGCCGGTCAGCCGCAGCTCAGTGTCATGGGTGAACGCGTACTGCGCGCCGTCCGGGTCCGTGCGCGTCCCCGGAACGTCGAAGTGTGCGGCGGTCTGGTGGGTGGTGTTGCCTGCCGGATCCGTGTGGCTGCGCAGGTTCCCCTCGCCGTCCCATGTCCAGGACTCGCGCGTGCCGTCCGCATACTCCCGCCACTCCGGCTTGCCCTCGGTCGTCCAGCCCATGCGGGTGGTGTGGCCCAATGGGTCGGTCACCGCGATGACCCTGCCGAAGGAATCCCGGAGGACCGTGGTCGTGTGACCCAGTTCGTCGGTCAGGGCGACAGGGAGACCCGCCTGGTCGTACGCCACTGTGCGGGTATGGCCCAGGGCGTCGGTGATCGCCGTCGGGCGCCCGGCCGTGTCGCACGAGTATCTGGTCTCGGCACCGGTCGGGTCCACCGTCGTCAGCAGGTTGCCCCGCTCGTCGTAGGTGTGGTGCCAGGCCGCGCCGCCTGGCTCGATGACCTGCGTCGGCAGGCGCAGCGCGCTGTACACCGCCCGGGCCACCGAGCCGTCCGGCAGAGTGAGTTCGGTGAGGTTGCCGGCGTCGTCATAGGTGTACCGGGTCGCGTGCCCCAGCGGGTCGGTCACCGCGAGTGGTCGGGTTCCGTACTCGTCCCACTCGGTGATAGTGACGTGGCCGAGCGGGTCGGTCTCCGCCACGACCATGCCCTCGGTGTTGCACTGGTGGACGGAGACACGGCCTTGGGAGTCCGTGTACCTCGTGGTGCAGTTCGCGTCGTCGTAGTCCAAGGTGCCGGACAGGATGCCGTCGACGCCCTCGGTACGGACCACCCGGCCACGCTCGTCATAGATGTACGAGAACCACGTGCCGTTTCTGTCGGTCCAGCGGGTGACACGCCCCTCCGTGTCGTAGGTGAAGCGCAGAGGCTCGCCGCTGGAGTTGATGACCTCCGTGAGGTTGCCAGTGGCGTCGTAGCCGTAACGCATGACGACCGTGCCCTCGGTCGCGGTGCCCGGGCGGTAGCGGGAGGGCGGCTCGTCCAGCAGGCGCAGGGCGGTGATGCGGGGGCCCTGGGTGTCGACGGCGACGTAGTAGCCGCCGGAGTGGCGGATGCCGAAGGGGATGCCTTCGTCGTCGCGTTCGACGTCGATGCGGTTGCCGTTGCGGTCGCTCCAGGAGTCCAGGGCCAGGTGGAAGACGCCGAAGGAGGGTGAGGGAACTGGGGCGGCGAAGGTCCGGGTCACGCCCGTGGCCGGGTCGGTGACCGTCATCGCGCCGTCCGGCTTGCCGTCCCACTCCAGGGGCCAGCGGGCGCCCTTCACCGGCATGGTCGACACGCCCGGTTCCGGCACCGGGTACACCAGGCGCATGCCGTCGGCAGCGGCGAAGACGACACCCTCGCCGTCGATCTGGAGGCACTCGTCGAGAGTGGAGATCCAGGTCGGGCCAAAGCAGACGCCACCCCGGTAGGAGGAGAGGTGAGTGCGGGTGAACTGGAACGGCAGACTGCCTGGCAGCGTGAGGTCTGTCTGCGTCATCAGCATGGCGCCGGTCGCCACGTCGATCGGCTCGCCCACACACGGCGTGTCGTCGGCGTTGCGGGCCGCCGTGCCCAGATCGACCAGGTCCGGGCGGAGCGACGGCGGGCGCAGCAGCAGCGGGGTGCTGTCGGCGAGACCGCCTTCCATGCTCGCCTTCAGCAGGCCACCGCCCGCCCCAAGCGCGCCGCCGAAGATCATGCCGTCCTTCGCAGCCTGGTTGACCTCGTCCAGGCTGAAGCCGTGCTGCAGACCCGCCGCCATCTGCAGCGGCTGGGCCACGGCAAGGTCGACGGTGACCGACTCGACCCCGCCGAACGCGACGCCGGCGAAGGCACCTCCGATGATGTCGGCCACCACTGCGGAGACCCCGACGCCGATCGTGGCGCCGAACTCGATGACCGCGTCCGCTGCTGCCGCCGCCGCCCCGGAGGCGATGCCCGCGGTCATGATGGCCAGGGCTACGCCACCCGCGATCACGGCGGCGTCGATGGCTATCCGCGTCCAGAGCTTGTTGATCGCGTCGTCGATACCGTCGGCGAACTTGTCCAAGCCGTTGGCCATGTCCCGCGAAGCTTCCGCGAGGTCGCTCAGCCAGCCGCCATGCTGGTCCTTGGCGTAGCGGTTCCAGAACTTGTGGAACGCCTCGATCGACTCGCCCGTGTTGTTGTGGATGATCCCGGACGCGCTGCGGTTCACCGGGGAGCGGACGTCATCCACCGAGTGGGCGAATGCGCGCCAGGCTTTGGCCGCGGCTCGCAGTTTGTCGGGGTCGGCCTCGGGCCACCACAGGCCCATGTCGAGAAGGATGTGGCGGGCTTTGGACTCAATGCTCACCGGCACCGTCGCTCTGCTTGTGGGTCTTTATTTCCGTGAACATGCCGGCGACGAGCTTGTCGTTGTCCACGTGTCCGTCGGACATGTCGACCATGGCTTCGTGAATGCTCGTCAGGCCGAGCACCAGGATGCCCGCCGCGCTCTCGATCTTCTTCTGGTTCGGCTTGTAGACGCCGCCGAACTGGTTGCCCTGGTCGTCGTGGCCCCAGGGCTCGCCGAGGCCGTCCAGGGTCTTGATGAGAGTGGTCAGGGCCTTGCTTAGATCGATGGCCCCCTGATGGAAGGCCGGCGCTGCCGCCTTGATATCGGCGGTCTTGATGTCCAGTACCTTGCCGGGGACCTTGCCGTCACCCATCGCTGTCGTCTCCCCCCGGTTCGCAACCGCGGCTTCTGACCCTAGGGGAGGCGAGTCAAGGAACGGTCATATTCAAGGTGTGCGTAGGTAATGTGTCGACGGTGGCGCTACCCATCGGTGCAGTCGAGTTCGACGCCTTCGGCGGACCGGGCACCAGCATTCGCCTCGCAGTGGTCATGTCCGAGGGCATCGCTCAGCAGGCCAGCGATGCCGTGCGCTCCACCATCGCGAGCGTGCTCGACGGCACCCCGCAAGTCTGGCTTCTGCAAGAGCGGGCCGCGGTCGGTATGAACGGCCACCCTGGGAGCGACCACGCGACGACGCGGCTCGCTTTGGCCAAGACGAACCGCGTCGGCCAGCGGCACCGTGCACAGGTGCTTACGAGGCGGTGGGAGTCGGCGCCGCTCTCGATGATGGCGCCACCGAAGGTGAGGCCGTCGACGGTGAACGCGCAGAGACGGGGGGGCGGGCCACGGGGCGGAGGGTGGGGCGGAAGTGGGGTGAAGGTGGGGTGGATCGGGGAGCCTGCGGGTCTCTTTCCACGCCTCGATGATAAATGAAACATTACATGAAATGATCAATCCTGATAGAATTAAATCATCGACCTATTCGGATTGAGGTGGAGGCCGTGAGGCACGGGAGCCTGATGACGGCTGCACGCTGCGCGGCGGGAGTCCGGTTGAGCAAGGAGGAGCATGTTCGAGTTGTTCACGTACCGCTACCAGGGCTTCGAGTCTGGGATGGGCGTGCCGGTGCGTATCACCCTGTCGCCGCCGCGGTGGACGTTGCCGTACTCCCTGGGGCACCGGCTGCCAGAGCTGGCGCCCAATCGCACGTACTTCGCATGGGCTCAGCCGGAGTTCGAGGCGGCGTATCGAGCCCAGCTGGACGGGCATGGCGTCGAGGCACTCGCGGCACGGTTCCAGCAGATCGCGGTCACTGCCAGCGACCTGCGCTTGGTGCTGCTTCGTTTCGAGGACTTGGCCAAGACTGGGGAGTGGTGCCATCGCCGAATGTTCGCGGCCTGGTGGCAGGAGAAGGCCGGAGCGCAGGTGAGGGAGCTCGGTCCGGTGGGGCCGGCGTACGAGCAGGGGGTGTTGATGTGAGCGGACAGAAGCAGAAGCAGGAACGCGGTCGGAGCTGGGTGGACATGACGCGGGAGGACTTCGAGAAGCAGCCGGAGCCCAGGTCCGCCCCGCCGGGCCAGGGCGAATTGTTCGAGGCTCCGCCGGTTCGACCACGGCGCGGCGGACGGTTCCGGTGGAGCCGTGCCCGTACGGGACGATCGACATGATGACTCTCGTCGAGTCGGACGAGTAGCCGCTGGCGGGGCCGTTCTCGTCTGCGGCTGATGCTGCTCCATAGTGTCTGCATCTGTGGAGACAGTTAAGAGTCTGATAGCGTTCACGTGTCGGTGAGGCCCGCCCTTCGGGGCGGGTGCCGCCGCGCGCTGGTAGTGCACCTGGCAGCACGCCCCGCCCCCGGCGGGGAGGAGCCCGTTCGAGTCGGGCCTGGCGCTCGAGGATGCGTCCGCACGGGTATGTGGTGCGGAGCCGCTTCGCTTACGGAATCAACCCCTCCAGGCGTCCCCCGCGCCTCTTGGTTACCGGGCGGCCCGGCACGGCAGGACCAGCCCCCTGCCCCTTCGGGCCCGCATCCTTCTCGACCAGCTGTGTGCAGGGGAGGCCACTTTGTTCCACGGTTCGATCCCCGCCGACCTCCGCGCGATCATTCATGAGCATGCCGCCACCTGGGCGGGACAGGCCGAGGACATCTATGTCGGCTGCTCCGGGAACTTCACCATCGAACGCGTCCTGCACGACGCCAGGTTCCGTTTGCACGGCTGCGACGTGCAGCTGTACTCGTCAGCGATCGGCTGGTACCTGGCCGGGCAGGAACTGCCGATCACCATCCGGCCCGAGTCGGCGGAGGAACTGACCTGGCTGGCCCCGTACTTCGACGGCCGAGCCGGGACGCTCGCGGTGGTCCTGCTGGGGTCGAGGTTCTTCCAATGGTTCGGGCGCGGCGACCACCCGTACTACGGGCGGATGCTGGCCGCGTACCGGCAGCAGTTCCCCGAGCTGCACGCGAAGACGGTCGCGAAGATCGAGGCGCTGCCGCTCCGTCTTGCTTCGTACGCGGCGTTGGACGTGAACCAGTGGCTTGCCGAGCGGGTGCCCGCGGACGCGCCCGTGGTGGCGTTCCCTCCGTTCTTCGCTGGGGATTACGAGTCCCAGTTCGCCGCCCTCGATGCGCACCTGGAGTGGCCGGCACCGGAGTACCCGACGCTGGACGACGCGGCGAAGCAGACCCTGATCGAGCGCATCACCGACCGGCCTCACTGGGTCCTTGGCCTGCACTTCGACGTCGATGAACTCGCTCCGTATCTGCGCGGTCAGGTGCAGACGGCCAACCGCGGGCTGCCGATCAACGTGTACTCATCGGTGGCGCGGTCGCGGATCGTACGACCCAGCCAGCGGCTGGAGATGGTCAGGGCACCGCAGCTCGTGCCCGGTCAGCGGCTGGGTGAGCGGCTGTCTCTGGCGCCGCTGAGCATGGGGCAGTTCGCGACGTTGCGCTCGCAGTACATGAACCACAACATCCGACCCGGAACGCCGACGATGGCGCTCGCGGTTCTCGTGGACGGGGTCGTCGTGGGGACGTTCGCGTTCTCGACGCCGAAGTACGACCCGCACAACGTGTACCTGCTGTCCGACTTCCCGGTCGCGCCGACGTCGTACGGCCGGCTGGCGAAGCTCGTGCTGTACGCGGCGTTGTCGAGGAAGGCGCAGTTCCTGGCGCAACGCACCATGAACACCCGTCTCAGGCGGATGAACACGACGGCGTTCACGCAGCGCCCGGTGTCGATGAAGTACCGCGGGTTGCTGCATCTCAACTCCCGCAAGGACTCCCCCGATCCGCTGTACCGCTACCAGCTCGACTACGTCGGCGAGTTGGGCCGCTGGAGCCTCGCCTAGGGCTACCGGCTGTGGCGGGCGAAGCACGGGCTGACCCAGGGACTCACCGAGGACAAGACGGAGGACAAGGAGGAAACGGTCTGGTGACCCAGCTCAGCAAGCCCCGCATCGTGGAGGGCGACCCGCGTGGTCTGACGCTGCTCGACGTGAACGCCCGCTTCATGCGGCACGAGCAGTTCCACCGCCTTGTCGCGAACATCCGCGAGGACGGGCACCTGACGTCGACGCCGCTGGTGTGGCACGACGCCGGCTCCGGGCGCCGCATCGTCCTGTCCGGGAACCACCGTACGAAGGCGGCGATCGAGGCCGACCTGTCGTCGATCTTCTGGCTGGAGGTCGACGACCCGCTGCCGCGGCAGAAGCAGATCGCCCTTCAGCTCTCCCACAACGCCATCGCGGGCGAAGACGACCCTGCCACCCTCAAGGCCCTGTACGAGGAGCTGGAAGACGTGTCCATGCGCCTGTACTCGGGCCTGGACGACAAGACCCTCGATCTCCTTGAAGAGGTCTCCGTGCCGTCGCTGGCCGAAGCCAACCTCGACTTCGCGACCGTCTCCATCGTCTTCCTGCCGGACGAGAAGGAGGCTGCCGAGAAGGCTCTGGAGGCGGCCCGCAAGTCGGCGTCCGCGGATGCCCGCTGGCTGGCCCGCATCGAGCAGTACGAAGCCGTGCTGGACACGCTCGACACGGTGAAGGGCGCCCACAACATCGGCAACGTCGCCGCCGCGTTCGCGATCCTCCTCGCCGTTGTGGAACGGCATCTCGACGAGCTGGCAGAGGGGTGGTACGACCCCGATGAACAGCTCGCCACGCGCAAGGGCACCGCCCCGATCGAGACTGTCCTGGCGACCCGCACTATGCCGGCCGACGCCGCAGCGGTCGTACAGCGGGCCATCGACCGGATGGAACGCGACGGCGAGATCGACGCCGGACAGCGATGGCGCGCCCTGGAACTCTGGGCCGCCGACTACCTCGCGGGAGCCGCCGCATGACGCTCCCCGAGGTACGGCCGGGCCAGATCTGGGCCGACAACGACAGGCGCAGCAAGGGCCGTACCCTGCGCGTGGAGGCCGTATCGGCCAGGCACGCGCAGTGCGTCGTCCTCACCTCGGCGACGCCGGGCGGCCGCACCGGCCACACGGTGCGCATCCTCCTGGAGCGGATGAAGCCGATGAGCAACGGCTACCGCCTCCTCACCGACGACGAGACGTCCGGCACGCCGTCCGAGGGTGGTGGTGCGGCGTGAGTCCGGCCGCACGCGCCGAGCAGCAGCTGTACCGCAAGCTGCTCGCCGAACGGTACGGGCCGCTTGATCGGCTCGAAGCCGAGCGTTTCCCCGTCGTCAGTGACGCACCAGGGCTGGCGAAGGGAGCGAGTGAGGAGCAGTGGCGCCGGCATGTCCGTGAGATCGCCGCCCGCTACGGCTGGCGGCTTCAGTACCACACGGCGGACTCGCGCCGCTCCGATGCTGGCTGGCCGGACGAGGTGTTCGGCCATGCGTCTCAAAGCCGCACGCTGTTCGTGGAGTTCAAGACCGACTCGGGCCGCATCCGTCCGGCCCAGCGGCTGTGGCTGGCGCACCTGTCCGACTGCGGCTTTGAAGTCGCCCTGTGGCGGCCCCGCGATCTGCACACCGTACTGCGTGTCCTCGGTCCGGCCCGCCAGCGTGCGGTTCTGCCGCCGAACTTCCGGAGGCCAGCCGGTTGAGGAGTCCGTACGCCGCCGAGCTCAACCGCCTGCACTCGGAGATCGATCACCTGGTCACCGTTCATCGTCTCGCCGCCCGCCTGGCACGCGGCATGACCGAGCGCCTGTCGGATGAGACGTTCCATCTGGCCGACCAGCTTGCCGGGCTCCTTGAGGGACGGCTGGAGCCGGAGGACTTGGTCGTCCTGTATGAGGAGAGGGCGGATTGAACCTCGCGAAGGACAACGCGAACTGGCAGCGCACTCTGTCCGTCACTCCCCTGCCCGTGGAGGTGCGCCGGAAGGCGGCCCTGTACGTCGCCAGTCGTGCCACGGGTCGTAGCCGAGCGCAGCGCCGTGACGATGTCCACTCCCTCCTGGCGCATCTCGGTCTCCTCGACCCGGATCTACGCGCCACGAGGTGACGCATGCAGTGCGCCGCGCGAGTCGGAAGCCAGCGAGGAGACGACGGAGGTCACAGGACGTAGGAGGAGCAGCAGGCGGTCATGGCGGATCGGGCCGAGGCGTGGGAGCGGCAGCCAGGTGAGTCGGCGGCCGCGTGGGAGGCGTTTGCCTGCTCCCGCGATCTCGGACTGTCCCGCAGCGTCAGCAAGGTCGCCGACGCCTTGAACAAGGCGCGCACCCTCATCGAGCGCTGGTCGACCGCGCATCAGTGGGTGTTGCGTGCGGAGGCATGGGACCGCGAGCAGGACCGGCTGTGGCGCGGCGAGCGACAACAGGCGGCTCGCGAGGTCGCCCGCCGTCATGCCCGCCTCGCCTCTGCCGCGCAGGCCAAGATCGTCGCTCAGCTCCAGCAGCTGGACGCGTCCCGGCTCAGCCCCGCCGACGTGATCCGCTGGCTGGAGGTCACCGTCCGCATCGAGCGCCAGGCGTACGGCATCGACCTCGCCGTGGCCGTCAACAGCGCCGCTTCTCCTGATGTGGGCGACGTGACCGGTCTGACGGACGAGGAGCGGCGGGCCCGTATGGAGCAGTTGCGCCGTGAGCTCGAGTCGCGCATCGGCTCCTTGGATGGAGCAGACGGAGCGTCGTCGTGACGGGCACGCCGCCGGCGCTCCCCGAGCCGACTGCCATGTCGGACGCCGAGTTGCAGGCCGAGGTGGCGGCACTGCTCGAAGCCGACGCCGCATCGGCACGCCGCTGGTCCTGCGGCCGCGCCGACTGCGACGGCCTTCCGCACGAGGGCTGGCTCCACCACCACGCTCGCGCCGCCCAGCGTCTGCCGGCCGGTGACTGGACGGCGTGGATGATGCTGACGGGCCGCGGCTGGGGGAAGACGAAGTCGGCAGCTGAGGCGGTCCGCTCCTGGGCGGCAACTTCCGGCACGATGATCGCGGTGGTCGCGAAGAACGCCACCCTGGTGAAGGAGATCTGCTTCGAGTCCCCGAAGTCCGGCCTGCTGGCGGTCATCCCGCCCGAGGACATCCGCCGCTACAGCCCCGGCAACGGCCTGACGATCCTCCGCCTGAAGAACGGCTCGGCGATCTACGGCTTCGGCGCCGAGACCCCGGACAACCTGCGCGGCTTCGCCTTCGACAAGGGCTGGCTCGACGAGTACGCGGCCTGGAACCGCCACACCGCCCAGTCCGTGTACGACATGCTGTGGTTCTGCCTGCGCGAGGCACCGAGCCCGCAGGTGGTCATCTCCACCACGCCGAAGCCGTTGCCGCACGTCAAGCGCCTCGTCGAGCGCGGCAGCCGACCCGGCTCCAGTGTCGTACTGACCACGGGCCGCACCGAGGACAACCGCGCCAACCTCTCCCCCGCCGCGCTCGCCGAACTGGACACCGAGTACGGCGGCACTCGCCTGGGCCGCCAGGAGCTGGACGGTGTCCTCCTCGAAGACGTCGAGGGCGCGCTGTGGAAGCAGTGGATGTTCGAGGTGGAGGGCTTCCGCATCGCACGCCCCACGGTCCCGCCGCTCGACCGCCTGGTCGTCGCCGTCGACCCGGCCGTCACGACGACGGACACCGCGGACCTGACCGCCTTCACTGTGGCCGGCCGCTCCTACCCGCTGGAGCAGATGTACGGCGACCGCCGCCCCCGCGGCTACGTCCTCCACGCCGAGCAGGACCGCTACACGCCCACCGCTGCGATGCGTCGCGCCGCCTCCCTCTACCACGAGCACCAGGCGGACTGCGTGGTCATCGAGGCCAACAACGGCGGCGACTATCTCCCCGCCCTCCTCACCGAGATCGACCCCACCGTCCAGTGGCGCGTCGTCCACGCCACCCGCAACAAGCGAGCCCGTGCCGCCCCTGTCGCGATGCTGTATGAGCAGTCCCGCATCAGCCACGCCAGCCCTCCACGCATCTTCGCGATCCTGGAGGAGCAGATGGCGACCTACGTGGGCGCCTCTGAGCAGGAGGAGAAGTCGCCCGACCTCCTCGACTCCTGCGTGTGGGCGCTCACCGACCTCTTCTTGGATGCTTCGGTACCTGGACCGTCGCGTCCGTCTGACGGTCGGCTTGCGGGCCGCCGTTGATTCGAATGCCGGAGATCGGTTTCGCAGTCAGTGCCTGTGTTCCAGCAGGAGGCGGGCTGCCGGGCGGCGTGGTCGTCCGATCTGGGCGCATCGGCTTTCGAAGTCCGGCGGAAGCCAGCCTCGTCCCAGGAGCCGCGGGTGGGCGGGGAATGCTGTGATCGCGGCCAGGACGAACAGGAGCGATGCCCAGGGGGTGCGGAGCTACACCGTGGTGTGCCGGTGGTTGTTGATGTCCTGGAAGCTGGTTTGGAAGACGTCCGGTGCGACGAGGTCGATGGTGTCGAGGCCGACCCAGAAGAGGTCGAGTGGACACTGTGGATGGCCGAAGTAGACCTTGCGCGTGGTGACGGTGATTTCGCCGGGCCCGTCCAGTACCCAGCGGGGTTGCGCGTCGTTGGCGGCGGCACGGCGCCGGGCTGAGTTGCCGACAGCCGAGCCGACCATGCTGCCGATCACGAAGGCGGGGCTGCCGAAGGCGAACGTGTTCTGGTGCCTGTAGCTGCCGTTCCCGATGGCCCTCCAGGTCAGACGCTGAGCAGGCCCGACGGCCAGTGCGCGGTCTCCGGGTTCGAGCCGGGCCATGGTGGCGACCAGCGGACGCTGATCGATCCGCTTCTCGACCAGGTCGGCGATGATGTCGCACGAGTGCCACAGGTACTCGTCGAGCGCGGACCACGCAGGTCGATGCCCGTTGTCGGAAGGAGGTGGGGCGAAAGGGTTGTCCACTGTCTCTCCGATATCCCCGTGTGGACGCGCTGTTGGCGGCGGCCTTCGTCTGGCAGCCACTTTACTGACGGGTCGCCAGGCTCACGAAGGAGTTGATCCGATCACCGGGTCTGCCGCCGTTGCACTGTCCGGGCGGCCGTGGACTGCGTCGACGTATCGCTGAGCGGTGACGGGCGGACCTCTGTCCGAAGGCACCGCGAAGTGGAGAGGGGCTCGGACGCCGGTGGTTGAGGTCTGCGCCGGGCAGGTGCGTCCTCTCACGCGGCTCGTCACAGCTTTAGACTGCGCCGCCCTCGTCACCTGGAACGGAGCTGACCGTGAGCCGCTGGCGCAACCTGATCATCGATACGTGGGGTGCCCTGTCGTACAAGTCGGCGTTCCAGTTGGCGGCCGAAGGCCGGTCCGGGCGCCTGCCGGGTCACGCCGGAGCGAGCTGGATCCCGGAGGCGGATCGTCGCCGGCTGGCCGCCTCCATGGTGCTCGCGGCGTACGACACCAACCAGGCTGCGGCTTTGCTCGGCGAAGAGGGTGCGGAGCGACGCGAGTATGGCGATCCGGCGCTGATCGTGAACCAGACGCTGGCCCATCTGCTCGGCAAGACGCAGAAGATCACCGTGCCCGATGCGCCAGGCCCGGGACCGGGGACCGCAAGCGGGCGGGAGACGCTGCTGCGCGAGTGGGCTGAGCAGGAGCACCTGTGGCTGCGGATGCAGCACGCGGAGCGGACCGCCGTGCTCCTCGGCGACACGGTGTACCTGCTGGCGTGGTCGCGCACCAAGGGACGGCCGGTCCTTCGGACCATCGATCCCGGCTTCTACGTCCCTGTCCTGCCGGACGGGGCCATCGACGCCGACGCGTACCCGGAGCGGGTGCACCTGGCCTGGGAGACCCCGGCCGACCCGGCGACCGGCCGCGGAGGCAGCCTCCGGCGCGTGACCTACGAGCTCGGCCCCATCGCGGAGGACGGCACCGCCACACGCCGCTACCCATGGTCGACACAACCGAGCACCCGTACCTGCTACCTCACCGACGCTGAATGGGACCTGGAGCACGTCAACAGGGGCGAAGAGGTGGACGCGCTGTCGTTGAAGTACGCCCGGTTCCGCACCAACGCCGACGGTGAACTGCTCAACCGGCTTGATCTGCAACTGGACTTCATCCCGATCGTGCACGTCCCGAACACCATCAGCGGCCCCGAACACTTCGGCCAGTCCAGCCTCATGTCCGCCGCGCAACTCCTCGACGACCTCGGCGCGGCCGACACCGACAGCCAACGCGCCGCCGCGACAACCGGCTCTCCGATCATCGGCCTGTCCGGAGCACGGCTGCCCGTCGACCGCAAGACCGGCCAGCCGCTGCCGGTGCGGGCGGAGCCGGGGATGGTGTGGCCACTCGGCGAGAGCGGGCAGCTGTCCACTGTCGACACGTCCTCCCAGCTCGCCGAGATGCGCGCGTACGTGGAGGTCCTGCGCGACCGGCTGTCGGTGACCGCGCGCCTGCCGGGCTCCGTGCTGGGCACAGTGAACCCGTCTCAGGTGCCGTCCGGCTACGCGATGCAGCTGAGCTTCGGTCCGCTGGACGCGATGGTGCGCTCGATGCGGTTGGCCACGGGCCGCCAAGTACCCGCTGCTGCTGAAGATGGTGCAGCGCCTGTACCAGGCAGGCGGTTTCCTGCCCGCCGGCGAGAACCCGCGGGCGGAGATCTCGTTCGGTTCGTACCTGCCCAGTGACCAGGCCGGAACGCTCGACCTGGTCACACGGGGCGTACAAGCCGGGGTGCTGTCCCTGGAGACCGGGGTGCGGATGCTGATGGATGCGGGCTTTCCCATCGAGGACGCGGCGCAGGAGCTGGAGCGCATCCAGGCACAGAAGGAAGCGGCCGCCGCCCGAGAGGCCGTGATGCTGGGCGGGACCGCTGCGGCAGGCGATGACGATCAGGACAATGTAGGGGATGGCGAGGCAGGGCGAGCGCCCGATGCGACGGCTGCCTAGTCCCGCTGTGAGGGCCCGAGGGTGGGTGGCGTCTGGCGGTCCCCGGAGGGACCGACGTCGCCGTGCTTCCACTCGGGGTCGTAGGCGCAGGGCACAGTGGCGCCGCCGGTGAAGTACTCCCGGTCCGGATACCAGGTGAAGGACATCAGCTCGTCGCCGTCGTCCCGCTGGACGTACAGGTCCCAGGACTTGGCCTTACCGCCCTCACGGTAGGACGTGACCTCCCAGCCGCTGTCCTTCAGATGCTGGCGCAGTCGGCGGAGGCCGGAGACGGCCTGGCTCGCGGGCACGTGGTCCAGCGCCCATCTGTGGCTCATCTGGTAGGCGCCATCGACGGTCTTGTCCTCCAGCCCTGTCAGGCCCCCGTCGTAGCAGAAGCCGGAGCTGAACGTGTTCCTCGTGCTGACGCCGATGTGCTCGACTCCAGGCTCTACGGTGCGCTTGAACCCCATGACGTCGTACGCCTCCTGGGAACGCTGGAAGGCGCGGCTCGCCATGTCCTCGGGCGCGATGCGGGGAACGTCCGTCGACCCCCATGCGAGCTGGACGACCAGAACGAGTACGACGACGAGCGCGGCGCAGCCGCATCCGAGGGCTCCGCGGGCGGAGGAGGGGGACCCGGGATCGGTCGGGACGGTGGTTTTGGTCGGTGCGGTCTCCTCGGGCATACGGGGACGGTATGTCGGCAGAGGAGCGCTGCGGATGGGTGCGGTTACCGGCAAGGAGTGGGTATGCGTACTCAATTGATCTGCGTTCGCGTGCTCGAAAGATGACGACTTCCGAAACAGGGATTCGCGTCATGGGCACGGCATGGGTTTAGACTCCGCCGGCGCGGGGGCGGCTGGGCAAGGAGAGTGTGCCCATGAACACGCGACCGACACGGCCGCCGCTCCCCCTCGCACCGCTGGGCTACCGCCGCGACGGCCGCCCGATCCTGCCGGTTCTCGGCGCCTCTGAGGACGACCCCACGGGGCAGGAGCCCGACGGCACCCCCGACACAGGTGGCACCCCACCGCCCCAGCCCGGCCAGGTCACACTCTCCCAGGACGAACTCACGCGCCGCTTCACCCGCGAGAAGGACCAGGGCCGCCGCGCCGGAGTTCGCGAGCTGCTGTCCCAACGGCGCAGCACGGTCATCGGCAGGATGACCTTGCCGTACTCGGAGCGCTTGTAGTCGCCCCTCAGGAGGTCAGCCACCGACCAGATGAAGTCGGCCAGCTCCTGATTCTTGTCGCTCACTCGTCACCCTCTTGTGTTGCCGCTCACTGCACTCTCGCCACCCCGTCGGTCACAGTGCCTAGCTGTGACGGGCTGGACTAGCCTACGGAAGACCGCATCCCCGTACTGTCGACGGGCGTGGCTACGACCCGATCGGCACTGTCCGAGGCTCGATCCACTCTGCCACCGCAAGCCCGACCCAGTCTCGCGAATGGCTTGGTACGGATCGACCGCCGCTCCGGGCACGCCCGCTACCGGTCGAGACGCGTCATCTGATGAGGCCGACAGCTATAAGGAATGCTCCCAGCGGGATCCAGACTCCACCCACGATGCGCAAGGTTTTTGGGGTGGCGGTTCCAACGATGGGGTTCGTGCGAGTGAAAACACGGAAAGCATACTCGGCAGCGCCACCAATGTTGAAAGAGAGGACCAATCCCAGGAAAAAGAAAATGGCCCCAATTGCCTCAAAATGCATTACTACTCTCTTTTATGCCGCTACCCTTAATCCAACAAATCTAGAACGGTAATTGCATCACCCAGGACGATCCAGGTCCGGCCCACGGTCTGGAGAGTGACCGAGTCCCCGCCCATCGGCATGTGCCCGCACTTCAGCCAGCACGGTCTGTTGGAAGGGTCACGCATCTCGAACGGCGAGCCGTCGAGGGGGCGGCAGAACTCCCCACACGGCAACCGCCCACAGCACCCCCGACAGCGCTGCCGGGGGTGCTTGGTGCCAGCCAGCCTGTCCCAGAGATGTCCCATCGCTAGGCTCCCGCCTGGGTTTTCCGGGTGTCCAGGTGACAGAGTCAACCGGATTACCTCAACGTGATCAGTACTGGGTGTTGAGATCCGTTCCCTTGGGAGCTCGCCAGCAGCCGGACACGACGTTAACCAGGATCAACGGCTTCTTCTCGTGCGGATTGGACGGGGTGGACACCATGAGCTCGGCATTCACCGAAAAGCGGTCCGTTTCCGAATCCGCCGTGAGGGAGAGCGTCTTGGCCTGGCTCTTGTTGGGACCGTAGTCGACGATCTTCCAGCCCTTCTTCGGCAGCTCCTTCCGCAGCCGCTGGAAGCCCGCCTTCAGCTCGCCCTCGGAGACGTCGTAGACCGACCAGGGGTGGAAGGTCTTATAGAGATGGCCGGGGTCCTCGTCGCAGGTCGAGATACCGGGGCCCGGCTCTGTGGCCTTGGCCTGGGGCATGTCGATCATCTCGTAGATCGCCTTGGAGGCGGCCCTCGCCTTGTCCCGAGCCTTGTCCACGTCCAGCGAGGGATACCTGGAAACTGGGTCCGGGTTGGGGGACTGAGGCAGCGCGCGCGACTGACCGCTGTCGCTCGCGGTCTTCGAACATCCTGACATGAGCAGGCAAAACGCAACTGTGGCGGCGAGGCTGACAAAGGCCGCCGTGCGGTACCGCTTCACTCTCTGCGGCTCCGTAGCCACATCAGTGACGGCGTCGGGTGCCGTGCAGAACATGGCGGTACGTCCCCTCCTGCTCAGACGCACGTGAGCCCTTTTCGACTGGGCCGCTTCTCGCTCGTTGGCGTTTCAGCTGCTGGCCGACTTCTCGGGTGAGACCGGCGTCGTCACTGCTACGCGCAAAGCGCCCGTGGTCGACGGGGCGATCTGGGTCACACTCTCGTCCTCGACGTTACGAGCGATGAGCGCGGTGACGCCGGTTCCCGCCGGCACGTGACGCACGGTCCAGCCCGCCCTCTCGAGGTAGGTCTGCACACGCGCCATAGCCTGAACCGTTTCCTCTTCTGTGAGCGGCTGGGTCGACCAGGCATGGTGGACATAGGTGCCCTCGGCGTCCCGGTAGACGCTGGTTCCGTCTCCCTCCTGGGCCGGGGCGTGTCGTACGTGGAGTGCGTCGTAGATCCGGCTGGAGTGGGCGAGAGCCAGTTGCTCGGCGTGCTCGTCGACCTGCGTGCGGTGGAAGGCTGTGGAGTCAGCAGTGGACTGATCACTGGTGCTGCGCGGGAAGCACGGTGAGGTCACACCGACGGAGGCCAGCCCTTCGCCCGTGGCTCGGT
Source organism: Streptomyces sp. MUSC 14 (assembly GCF_001866675.1). Classification (NCBI taxonomy): domain Bacteria; kingdom Bacillati; phylum Actinomycetota; class Actinomycetes; order Kitasatosporales; family Streptomycetaceae; genus Streptomyces; species Streptomyces sp. MUSC 14. Next base: position 73,607 of record NZ_MLYN01000070.1, on the reverse strand, counting down.
TCACCACGCCGGTGATGGCGTCCATCCAGAAGTCATCGGGTTCGGTGCGCATGTTCACGTGGGGGAACGGTTTGGACCAGTCCGCGTCCGACGACTGGAACTTGTAGCCCAGTTTCACCCAGGCGTCTCTGGCCTGCCGCACCAGCGACTTGGCTTCGCTGCCCGGCACTCCCGTCAGCTTGTACGCGAGACTGACCTGCAACCGATTATCAGGACCGCCGTCGTCCCGAGCAATACAGGCCCCCACAGGCTCGGGACCGATACGCTCGAGTTTCGGTTTCGGTGACATACCGTCCACCGCTTGGTGAATGATTTCCTCTGCGCGCTTGGTTGCCTGCTGCTCGTTCATCGCGACATGCTTCGGCGTTGCGACGCCATCTCCTTTCCCGCCTCCGTGTGACCCACACGCCGTAACAGCAACCAGTGCGGTCAGCACTGCACCAATCGACATCAGATTTCGTAGCTTCACGGGGTTCCTCCGGTTACGATCTCCGCCATATTGTCCAGGGAATCGCCCTCCCAGTACTGGGAGTGAGCGGGCATGCCTTTAAGATGCCAGCCCGGAAGATGCCCGTTACCCACTCTGAAGGTATTCCCACCGTATTCATCGGACGTCGGGTCGGTCCCATACATGACTGAGTGATCATCGAAGAGATGCCTGTATGTGTTCGGATCCAGCGGGGCCTGCACTCCCGCCAGCGGCGGCGGAGCCATATTTACCATGTCATTCTGGGCGGTTGCCGCCCAGACGTGATCTGCGGGAATGTTCAGGTCCTTGGCGTGATCGACTCCAGTGCCCGGGCTTCCTACCAAGATCGCGTTATTAACGGGCAGGTCCGGATGGTCACGCAGGGTCTCGCCAGCCACAAGGGAGCCGTAACTGTGACCCAGAAGGGTCGAATTCACGCGCCCTCCGTGATGGGACGTTTCAAGACCATTCAGAAAGTTACTCAGCGGCTCGCTGGCATTGTCGGCCCAACTGGTGTTGTAAGTCGCGTCAGGCACGAGACTCTGCGGAGCATCGTAGCCGAGCCAAAGGATCGATGCGGTCGAATGTGTAAAGTCCGTTCGCGCCGCTTTACCCTGGAGAGCTTCGGCCCTTGAGATGAGGCCATCGACACCACTCAGATTCGCCGTGGTTCCCGGAACATATGTCACCACATTATTGGCAGTGTCCGGATTTCCAATGGACACAACTGCGTGGCCGAGATTCTTGTTGTCGAATCCTAGCAGGTAGGGCCGAGTCCCCTCATCTCCAGTAAAGTTGTCATAGCGCTTCTGGATCGCATCCATGCCGTCGATCCGACCCTGCAACTCCTCGCGCTTCGCTTCCCACTTCTGCCATGCGGCTTCGCTTTCAGGAGTCGTGACGGGGACATCCACCTCTCCACCCGTGTTGGGGTTGAGCTGGTGAATGGTCTGAAAGCGAGCGGGCTCCTTGGCCATCCAGGCGTCCAGTTCGACCTGAGCAGTGCCTCGGGTCTCGGCAAGCACGGTTCGGTTCGCCTCATCACGCACGGTGGCGGGAAGGCCGTCCATCCACCCGATCGAGTCAGGATGGACAGCGACGTAGTCAGCCCGCTGCTGGTCGGTAAGGCTCTTCCACCACTGCGCGTTTTCCTTGGGAGTGCCGTGCTTGGGAGGCTCCTTGATCGAATGCAGGTAGTCCTGGGCTCCCTCGAGAACACCGGCGGTGTCCTTCTTGACGTCCACCCAGTCCCTGTCGGAGACGGTCAGGTCGTCGTCGGCCTTCAGCGCCCGCAGCTTCGGCGCCCACTTCTCGTCAGCCGCCGTAGCCTCCTTGAGGGCGTCGGCGATGCGGTCGGCGTACTCCTGGGCGTACCGAGCGTTCGGGTTGGGGTTGAATCTTGCTGCTTGGCGGCCGATCGCATTTGCGGCCGGGTCATCCGGTAGGGCGGCAAGAGTGCCGCCTTCCGGGATTTTGCCGTCGGTCTTCTCGCCGGCCGACGGGTAGCTGACCGAGCCGTCGGGGTTCACGGTGAAGTTCTTGGCGTGCGCGTCCTCGACGGCGGCGTCCAGCTTCCTCTTGGCCGCCTCCATGTCGTACGCGAATCCGTCGAGCGCCGTGCTGATCAGGCCGCATTCGGCCTGCGTGTAATGGAAGTTCTTCGCCAACTCCTGTAACTGGCCCTCAGCCGCAGTCGCGGCATCACCCTCGTTGGCCGATTTCATGGCGCCGATGATCTGCATGTCGATGCGGTCCTTGGCCGCGCTGGCCATGTCGCTCACCGCGCGGAACCCGTTCGCCGCGTCCAAATACTCGGACGGCTTCAGCGCCTTCAGCGTCGTGTAGTCCATGAGATCCGATCACCGGCCCTTGGACTGACCGCCGACCGCCGGCGTGTCCTTGTACTCGGTCTTCAGCTTCGCAATCTCGGCACTGATGGCCTCGTCTGTCCTGAGCTGATCGTTACCCACCTTGTCCAGCAGGCCGGACAGCTTCTCGCAGCGCCCGCTCACGTTCCCGACGTAGTGCTCCCAGGAGGTGTGGACTTCTCGCTGGGCAGCGGTGGTCAGGCAGCCTGAGTCCTTACCGAGGCCCTTCTGGCCGTCCGCCAGTTTGGCCAGCGCCTTGCTGATGTTGCCCCTCAGGTCGCCGACGTCGCCGCCTACCTTGGACCACGCGGCCTTGTCGGACCTGAGTTTGCCGGACACGCCGCCCCCACCCACCGGGTCAGCCAAGTGGTCGATCTGCATCCGACCGGTGCTCCGATCAGCCGCTGCGGCCTTGAGCTGCTCCCACTCGTCCCACGCCATGCGTGCCTCTCCCCGTGTCCCGTTGTACGCCGCCGAGTTGTGGTGAACGTGCGACTGCGATGCTGCGGTCGACAAGCACAGTAGTAACGCTGCGTCGAGTGCCCCATCCGTATCGGCCACCAGCCGTCTGAGTACGCGTACTCAGACGACACCCGGTCCTCGATCGGATGGGGAAGCGCTGTTCGGTGGAACCGGAGGCGCGTACGGCGGGGGCGTGACCCCTGGGGCTGCGTAGGGCGATTGACCGGGTGCCAAGGGGGGCGCTGGGAGTGGTGCTGTGGTCGTCCGACGCCTGCGGGCGACGACGGTAACCGTGATCGCGGCTCCGAGGAGTACGACTGCTCCAACGCTCAGCGCGATCCAGAGGATGTCGTCAGCATCGGACGAGGAAGATGCCGCGGCTGAGTTGTCATTCCTTGCCGGTGCACCCGCACCTGCGGTCTGGGAGGCTTTCGGAGACGTGGGCTTCGACGCCGCCTCCCCCTTCAGGTCCAGGAGCGGATACACGTTGGCGGGGCCCGGGTCGCCGGGGTTCTGCAGGGCGATTCGCGGACGGACGATGCCGTAGCCGATGGAGTCGTTGCGCTTGGCGCCGTCCGTGGGGGCGCCGACGGTGTTGAGCATGACGCGGAGGACCTGGTTGTTGGTCCAGTCAGGGTGCTTGGACCAGATCAGGGCGGCGCTGGCGGAGACGATAGCGGTGGCGTCGCTGGTGCCGTCGGTCTTGCAGAAGCCTGTCGTGCTGGTGCAAGCGGCGACCATGTCAGCGCCTGGAGCGGACATGTCCACCTGCGAGCCGTACTCGGACCAGGAAGTACGCCGGAGGTCCTTGCCCACCGCGGCCACGCCGACGACACCAGGCGTCGCTGCGGGGTACTCGACCGGATTTCCCTTGTCGCCGCTGTTGCCGACGCCCGCAAAGACCAACGCGCCCTTCCCCAAGGCGTACGTGACAGCAGCGGTCACGTCCGGCGAACCCTCCTCCGCCGCCATCGAGATGTTGATGACCCGTGCACCCGCGTCCGCCGCGTAACGAATCGCCTTCGGGAGCACCCGGTTGAACTGCTCGATGGACGCCGCCTCGTTGGCCGCTGTTGTGGACTTCGGCATCCGTACCGGGAGGATCTCGGCCCCTGGAGCGAGCCCGAAGGCTCCGTTTCCGCCGTCAGCTGCTCCGGTCCCGGCGATGAGACCAGCCATGCCCGTTCCGTGACCGTCGTAGTCGGTGTGCTCGTCTCCTGCCTGGCCTGCGGCGAAGTCCTTTCCAGGCAGGACGCGCCCCTTCAGGTCAGCGTTGCCCGCGTCCACTCCTGTGTCGATCACGGCGACCGTGATGCCCTTACCGGTACTTGTGCGCCACATCTGCTCCGCCTTCATGGCGTCGAGGAACCACTGCTGCGCACGCATCCCCTCCGCATACGCCGGCTGGCCCGGGGCACCTACCAGCAGCAGGCCCAGCACGGCTGCTGCCGCGGCCTTACGGCGCCCCAGTCGGGTCCTCTTGAAGAGCATGGGCTTTCCTTCGCTGTTCGCGGGCGGTCACTCGGAGGTCGGACGAGCGGAACGCTGGTCGTCCTTCCGGTTCCGCTGCTCCTTGGACTGGCGGCCGCCAGGCGTGACAGCGGTGCTCCGCGGCTGGTTGGGAGATGCCGATGACGTCTCCCGCGGAGTCGCGTTGACGCGGGTGCCGCCTGACCGCTTGGAGGTGGGCGCACCACCAGAGATGCCCCCTCGCACAGGAGCTCCCGAGCTCAGGGACCCCCGAGACGACTCCTGCGTACTGCCTCCCACGACTCTTCCGTAGGGCGAGGCGGTGCGACCACCGGGGACCCCAGCCGTGCGACCAACTGGATGGGGCGCAGGACCACCGGTGCCTGTCGTAGGACGCCCCACGGGACCGCGGGCGGTCGGGCCCTCCGCACCCACCACCGTTCCGCGGGGGATGGCCCCTGTCGGCCAGCCCGTAGAAGGCGTGGTCGGACGGCCCCCGACAATGCCGTTGCCGCCGCCGCTTGGCATGCGTCCAGGATTCGGCGTCGGGACTTCCTCGCCTGGCGCCAAGGGGGGCCGTCCGGGAATCGTCCCCCGCCCCGGTTCTGCCGGACCGGCTGGCATTCCTACTCGTTGCGCTGGCATTCCTCCTCGTTGCAGAGGACCAGTGACGTCTCTGCCCGGCGGCACCGAGCCAGTTGCGGACCTGACCGGCCCCGCCTGCCACGCAGGTGTTCTGGTGCTGCTCCCGAACGCAGGAGGGATGATCGCAGGCTGCGCTGGGCCCGGGCCGTCGGCCCGACCGGCGCCAGGGAGACCACTAGGCGTGCTCGCCGTCGTGTGTGGGGCATGGGGCAACGTGCCCACGGAGTCGATGCCCATCCGGGCAGGTGGTTCGGCCTTCCCCACCGGAGGATGCTGTGACAAACCGACGTGGTCGGGCGAAGTTGTCGGGTGCGATACGGAGGCAGAGTTTGAGTGCGTGGCCGGTCCCTGGGCGACTGCATGCGAGGACACGCCAGTCACCGCGGGAGCATGGCCGACGCCGCTTCTCGCCGGGCCAACTACGCTCCTGTCCCGGTCCACGGTAAGGGATCCCGACGGCGGTACGATCGCTTTCGGCGGTGGCGGAAACTTCGGCCGCTCGAGCCCGTTCATCTGGGTGGCCGACCACTCGTAGGTCTGCCCCAGCTTCCGCATCTGCGCCGCCGCCTCCAAGCGGACCTTCTCCTTGTGTGCCGCCAAGGCAGCCAGTTCGCTCTTGGCCTTGGCGCTGACCGCCGCCGCGTCCGGGTCGTTGTGCGCCGCGTTCGCCGCGTCCAGGTTCGCCTGCGCGCCCGTAGTGTCGCGCGGGATCGATACCTGTGCGTGCGCGATCGCCCCGGATGCCTCGCTCAGCCACTTCCCAGCGCCTTCGCTGAAGTCACCCAGCCGGAGAGTGGAGTTGGCCAGGTCGGCAGACCAGGTGCGGAACGCGTCCGCGCCCTCCCCCTTCCACTCCACCCACTGCGGCCGGACCTTGAGCTCCTCGGCGATCTTGCGGATCTCCTTGGCTGCGTCGAGCAGCCGGGCTGCGGCGCCCTGCACCGTGCCGGCATTGGCCTGGTCGAGCCACTCCAGCATCTGTTCGTGGCTCATGTCCTCGAAGGACGTACCGCCGCCGGGTCCCTTGCCAGGCATCAGAACCTCCCCGCTCCCGTCGGTTCCATCAGATCGAACCGCCCGCGTCGCCACCCGCCGGCGCTGGCCCCGACGACTGCCCCGTCTGCTTCCCATTCCCGCCGTCGCGGTGATTGCTCGGCCCCTCGGGGTCGTAGCTGCCGCCGTAGTACTTTGTCGTCTCCGCGCTGATCGCGGCCATGCGGTCGCGGATGTCCAGGTCGATGTTGTGGTAGCCCTTGTGCGATGCCATGACGGCGATGTTCATGCCCTCCATGGAGTCGGACAACAGCTTCGACAGCGTCTCCAGTTCGCTGATCACCGTCTCGTACGTGCTGAACAGCCCGGCCGCCTCGGTCCATGCCCCGGCCCCGCCGCCGAACTGGTGGCGTGCGAGCTGCTCCTGCCCGATCTCGCCCGGACCCGCCTGCGAGCCCTTCAGATCGTGGATCAGGCCGTCGACGCGCTTCTGGAAGGTTGTGAAGGAGGACAGCTCCGTGGCCACGTCGGCGACGGCGTCGCGCGCCATGTCGAACAGGCCGGACATCCACGACGACGTGCCCGGCGCCGATCCGCCATCGCTCGGCAACACAACGTCCTCCCCGTACCGTCAGAACAACCGATCACCCGAAGTGCACCAGCAACTTTAGCTACCAGCAGTGACAGGCCACAGTCGACCCGTAGCGGCGGGCGACCGAGAACAGACCATCCGCGTAGGGCCGTTCTGCCCGCAGCCAGGAGGCCAGCGGCTCATCAGGTATGCCTCCACCCAACACTCCGGCGTGATGAAGCGCATGAGCACGTGTACTCAGACGCGGGCGTTCGGCCGTTCTGAATGGCCGATACCCGACAGTGGGTGGCGCAGAGGTGACCTTGACCGGGTCCGTTGCGGCTGGTCCGCTTACTACCGATGTGGCGTCGAGATCAGCGCGATCCGGGGGTGTGTACGTGATCTGGGTGCACCTGCATGTGCCGTGCCGACCAACTCGCTGCTCACTCCGCACCGCGACACGAAGGGTACCCAGGTCAGAAGCCCCACAGGATCGGGATACACCGCCACCGAGACGCTCTTCGCGCAGCAGCGCAGCGGAGCTGCAGGCATGAGGATGCGGCGCGGCGCGGCACTCGCAGGCGTCGCCGGTGGCGGCGCGGTCACCACGATGCTCGTGGGTCTGGTGACGAACGCGGTGTCGGCACAGTCGCATTGGCCGTCCTGGTTGGGATGGTTACAGAAGCATCCCTGGCTGTCGTTCGTCATGCTGGGAGTGATCGCGGCCGCGCTGGCCGCGGTCCTTACCGTGCTGGGCGACCGCCGGCCCTCGCGTCAGGTTCCCGAGCCCGTGCTCCGACCGGACGACGGATCGGGCCCGCCCGGCGCCGCCCTGGTGCTGCGGTCGCTGCCTCGCGACACGTCGGCGTTCACCAACTGGTCCGCCGAGCTGGAGTCGCTGGTCCAGTCGGTCCATGCGGCGCAGGAGACCGGCGAAGGGCTCCCCGTCCATGTGATCGACGGGATGCCGGGCGTCGGGAAGACCGCCTTCGCCGTGCACGCGGGGCACGTCCTCTCGGAGCGGTTCCCGGACGGACAGCTCTTCGTGAACCTCAACGGACACACCCCCGGACGCAGCCCAGTGCAGGCCACCGAGGCTCTGGCCTCGCTGCTCCCCGCCGCCGGCGTGCCAACGCAGCAGATTCCCGTCGGTGACGACGTCGGCGCGGTCACCGAGGCTCGGTCCGCCATGTGGCGTGGTCGGCTCGCAGGGAAGAAGGCGCTGCTCATTCTCGACAACGCGGGCAGCTACCGGCAGCTGGAGCCTCTGCTCCCCGGCGGGAGCGATTGCCTGGTACTGGTGACGTCCCGCAAGCGGCTGGCCGCACAGGAAGAGGTGGTGCTGCCAGTGGTGGCGCTGCCACCGGATCACGCGGTGGATCTGTTCGTACGGCTCAGCGGCCGGCCAGCCGACGCACTCGACCGGGACGTTCTCGGCGAACTGGTACGGCTGTGCGGGTACCTGCCGCTCGGGGTATCGCTGCTCGCCGCACGACTGCGGCATCACCCCTCGTGGAGTGCCACGGATCTCCACGCGAGGCTCGTCGCGGCCCGGGACAGGCTGGGAGAACTGCGAGCCGGGGAGCGTGCGGTCGCCGCGACCTTCGACCTGTCCTATCAGGACCTCGAAGCAGAGTTGCAGCGCTTCTTCCGGGCCCTCGGTCACTACCCGGGTACGGATCTCGACGCGTACGTCGGGGCGGCGCTCGCCGCGGTCACGGTGGCGGACGCCCGCGACCAGCTCGACGCGCTCTACGACGCCCACCTGATCGACGAGCATCCGGGAAGCCGTTACCGGCTTCACGACCTCCTACGCGATTACGCCCGCGGTCTCGCTGACGAAGGAGACAGCATGGACCACGTACCGGCCGTCCGGCGTGTGGGCACCTACTATCTGGCAGCTCTCGCCGCCGCCAACGACCACATCATCCGGAGCGGTGCGGCGGTCCCGCCCCCGCCGGACGACGCGGAGGGTGTGGAGACTCCGTACTTCGAGTCGCGCACGACAGCCCTGAGCTGGCTGGAGGGCGAGCGGGCCAACATCCTGGCCTGCATCCGGCGGGCGAACGCCCTCGCCCGGTACGACCTGGTGATCCGCCTGGCGGCGGCCATGGCGCCCTTCCTCCGGCAGGCCGGCCCCTGGGACCAGGCCATCGGGCTGCATCGGACGGCCGCTGAGGCCGCCCGGCACACCGGCGACCAGTGGGCACTGGCCGGCGCACTGATCGAGCTCGGCGTCATACGGCGATGGTCGCCGAGGGTTGCAACGCCTACCCCGCCGCGCCCGGCAGCACATGGAACGCGGCGCACCGCCGGTCGTACGCCGCCTGGCAGCTCAGGTGCGGCTTCCGCGGTCCGGATGCGGACGGCATCCCGGGAAAGGCGAGCTGGGACAAGCTCCACGTCCCGCACCCGGCAACCGCCGAGGACGAGACGGAGAAGAAGACGGTGACGCTCTCCCAGAGTCTCGCGGACACCGCCGAGCGCACAATGATGACCTTCGCGGAGTCCTTCCTCGGTCTGCTGCTCGCGACCAGGACGACCGCCCTCGTCGACCTCTCGACGCTCGGCGCGGCCGCGGTCTCCACGATGCCGGCCGCCCTCGCCGCGCTGAAGAGCACCGCTGGAACTCGGCTCGGCCGCTTGGGCACCGCTTCCTGGCTCCCGTTCAAGCACGACCCCGCGTCCTGAGCCAGCCCGGCTTCCCCTCACCGACAACTCCCCGCCCCACAACCGATCAGCAAGGAGTAACCGCATGCCGGAGGGAGATGTCGCACTGGCACTCGCCGAGTTGCGCCGCGCTCTGGAGGTGGGCCTTTCCCGCATCGACGGGCAGCTCGCCCTGCTCGTACAACGCTCGGACCAGACCGACAAGGAGATCGCCGACCTCCAGGAGCGAGTCACTTCCCTGGAGAAGACTCGCTGGCCCCTGCCCACCATCGCCGTACTGGCCGCCGTCGCATCGATCGTCCTCGTGCTGATGCAGCCTCTCGGGGAGTGACCGGGCGCCAGCCATGGCTGCGCAGCTCGAACGCCGCTGCAGCCCGGCGGAACTGCGTCCAGGCACGTGCGCTGATCATGACCGAATCACCTACTGGATGCTCCAGCGGTGCGAGTGGTGGGGACCCTCGGGACAGGCGAAGATGTTGAGTTCGCCCCAGCGACCCACAGTGACCTGGGTCGGCCTGGCGGACTGGTATGTGGGCAGGTCCTGCTCTTCCAGCGGCTTCCAGCTGCCGCTGCCGCCGTCCCATTCCGTGCTGTCGATGGTCAGCAGTAGGTGCATTGGTACCGCGCAGGTGCGGCAGTTCATGGGGGACGGGTCGGTGGCGTGCCAGGAGGCGAAGCCGCCGACGCGCCAGCCTGGGGGGATGGACAGGTCGTACTGGTAGCCCACCGGCGCTGCGGTAGCTTCGTCCGCCAACTGCTCGGCCACCTCCTCAAGGCCCTCTTCCCAGGCATCGATCCGAGCGCACACGTCCTCCGGGAGTAGGCCGGCGAATGGGTAGGTGGCCACCTGCTCCGGATGCAGCACGCACGGCTCAGGCACGTACCCTTCGTAGCCGACGACCAGCGGCTGCGGCGGTGAAGTCTGCACTTCGGTGACCTCCCACGACCGGCGCCAGCGCAGGTCGAGCAGCATGCTGTGGCCGGTCGGGCCGTGCGCGTCGAAGGGGCACCAGAAGACCTGGAGCAGATCGCAGTCGTCTGGCCCGGCCGGCAAGTCGGCGATGTCCCTCCGGTACAGCTGCGCAAGGCCGATCAGTGGCAGTGGATCGGTGGCAGCAACGTCTTGAACGCGGTGTTTCCTGCCCAGTTCCTCCAGCAGCTGCCGCTCCTCAACTGTGGGCCCGGGGTTCGGTTCACGGAGCCATACAGCAGCCAGGATCTGCCGCTGCCGGTGGATGTCCGCCGGCCGTCGACCACGCGCATGGCTGTGGGGCTCGGTGCACACCGGCCAGGGCTCGTTCGCCGGCCACAGCAGCGGACCCCCCACCGAACTGTCCGTCGCCTCTGGCCGACCCGGGCGGGGGTGGAGCCGGGTGGTGGTACCTCGGTAGTTCGCCAGCTCCGGGAAGAGCGCCTCAACATCGAGCGGGCGCGACGGTGTGGTCCTCGACATGCACGTGACCCTAGACGTGCCCTGCACCGGGTTGCCTGAGATCCTGCGGTTCACCCCGACAGGAGACCAATTAGACTTGACGCATCAAGTTACCTGTATGCGCGTGGTCTGGAGTGGTGTCGAGGATGGCGACGGGCAAGTTCCCCTATCTGCTCGGGCACGGGGAGATCTCGCTCCTCTACGGCGTGGAGCGCCAGACCTCGCAGCTGTGGCGCACGCGCGAGGTACTGCCCGAGCCGGACTTCGTCGTCTCCGGCAACCCGTGCTGGTTCCTGCCGACGGTGCTGGGCATGGCCGAGAGCGGCGTTCGCGAGGTCGACCCACAGCGCCTTCAGGAGTTCAAGGCGGAGAGGCGGGACTGGGTTGTCGTCGATGACGTGGACGACCTGCCGCCGGTCATCGGGCTGAAGGAGATCCCCTGGATCTTCGGCAAGAAGTACGGGGACATCTACCAGTGGCGCACCCGTAACAGCATGGCCGCCGAGGACGCCGTGATCTCCGGCTCGCCGCTGTGGTTGCTGGACACGGTCCTGGCCGATGCCGAGGCTCGCGGGCGCACCGTTATCCCGGAAGCGGTCGAGCGGATCCGCGTCGGCGAACGGGAGGGGCTGAAGCCGCGCGGCCGGAAGCGGAGCGCGACGCCCAAGCCGCTGCCCCCGGAACTCCCCCCGACCCGCTCCTACAAGCCGGGGCAGGCCAAGCTCGAGGACGTCACCGCGTTCATCGAGGAGATCTGGGCGGCAGGACTGACCGTGTCGGTGCGCGCCAAGCGGTAGTGACCTGACGCGGCGAAAGCCGAGTTGGGAGCGGCATGAGGTCCAGAGAGCACGCTCGTCGTCATGCTCCGGACGGGTGCTTCTCCAGCCAGCGGCGGGCGCCGACTTCGGCGGCGGATTCCCGAACGGTCAGGACGACGAGGAACTCGCCAATGGCGTACGCGAACACCGCAGGCATGACGGGCATCACGATCAGCCAGAGGATGCGGCCGGCGAGGGCCAGCCCCACATTGCGGCCGGCCCGGGCACGTCGGGCTGCACGGGCCTCGGTCGGCGTGGGCGGGTCCAGGAGGGCCTTCTCGTGCCGCCGGCGAGCTGCCACCCATCCCCAGACCAGCGCCACGCAGGCCAGGACCGCCTGCGCGCAGTCCCACACCAGGCGCAGAGTGCTCGACAGGTCGACTCGGAACGACTGGTAGAGCCGGACCACGATGTAACTGAGAAAGGCCAGCACGGCGAGCCAGAGGAGCCCCGTGAGGATCCGGCGCAGCCAGTAGCGCACTCCGCGCTTGTACCAGGAAGTGCCGAGTCCCGGTAGGGACGGGACGCGGGTCAGTGGCTGGGCAGTGGGCGTTGCACAGCCCTTTCCCTGCGTCATGTTCCCGAGGGGTGTTCTTGCAGCCAGCGGCGGGCGCCGACTTCGCTGGGGTATTCGCGAACGGTGAGCATGGCGACGATCCAGCCGACGGCGAACGCGGCCAGTGCCGGGAGGACGGGTGCCGCGAGTACCACGAGCCCGCGACCGACGATGGCCAGCCCCGTGGAGCGGCGGACCTCGCCGCTCTTGCGGTTGCGGAACTCGTTCGGAGTGGGCGGATCCAGGAGCTGCTTGTTGAGGGCCCGGCGCTGCACCAGCCACCCCCAGACCACGGCCACACAGGACGCGACCGCCTGCGCCCAGTCCCACACGGTGCGCACGGCCGACGGCAGCACACTGCGGAATCCGTCGTAGAAGGCGAGCGCCATGAAGCAGCAGAACGCCATCACGGCGAGCAGGAAGAGGGCCATGAAGACACGGCGCAACCAGTAGCGCGTGCCGCGCTCGTACCAGCTGGTGCCGAGACCTTGCAGCGCCGGGATCTGAGTCGGTGACCCGAAGCCGGAGGGTTGAGAGCGAGAAGCCTCAGAGGATGTGCTCGTCGTCATGCTCCGGACGGGTGCTCCTCTAGCCAGCGGCGGGCGCCGACTTCGGCGGCGGATTCGCGAACGGTGAGGACGGCGAGGAACTCGCCCATGGTGTAGGCGATCAGTGCGGGCAAGACGGGTGCTGCGAGCAGGACGAGTCCGCGGCCGGCGAAGGTCACTCCCATGTTGCGGCGAGCCCGGCGGCGTTTGGCCTGGCGGGTCTGCTCAGGTGTGGGCGGGTTCATGAGGGCTTCACGGTGGCGGCGTTGCTGAGCCACCCACCCCCAGACGGCGGTTACGCAGGATGTTGCGGCCAGAACCGAGTTCCACACGGTGCGCACGGTTGGTGACATCCCACTGAGGAACCCCATGTAGATGCCGAGCAGAATCCAGAAGGCAAACGCCAGAACGGCGAGCCAGAGAATCCCCGTGAGGATCCGGCGCAGCCAGTAGCGTGCGCCGCGTACGTACCACGTGGTGCCGAGCCCCGGCAGCGATGGGATCTGGACGGAGGCTCCTGGGACGGGGACCTCAGAGGAAGCTTGTGACATGATGCCAGACACTCTTTCCCATACTCTTGACGTCGTTTCCATACCGCTTGGCGTCGCCCCACGTTTCTGACCCAACGTTGCCGGCGCCGTGCAGTAGACCACCGACCACACCGTGGTCGTGGATGTCCTCGCTCCAGTGCTCATGGAACGAGTGGTCGAAGATGCTGGTAACGCCAACAATCACCCCAGTGCCCACCACGCAGACACCAACAGCACCCTCCACTGGGAGTGCCGCTGTGATGCCCGCGCCGACGGCCAGGCCACCGAGCGCGACGCCGCCGTCCACAACGACAGAGTGCTGCCAGGACCAGCCCTTCTCATGGTCGTCCTTCGCCTCCAGCAGACCGCAGGTGCCTGCCGCGGCGACGTCCAGGACGGGGACCTCCTTGAGGAAGTCCGGGAGTTTCTCGACGCCCTCCCCGACACGCAATGCATGCGCCGCGTCGACCATCTTGATGTTCAGCGCGCGGTCGAGCGGCAGCCTGTCGGCGCCGTGGTCGGCGGCCAGGATGTCGTCCTCCAGCGTCTTGACCTTGCTCACCGCATCGCGGTAGGCGCTCTTGGCGGGAAGGTCGTCGGGCATCGTGCGGCCCTGCTGCTGGAACACCCTGCGTTCGGCTTTGAGCTTGTTCTTGGCGGCCTGCTCCTCGGCCTTGGCCGCGTCTATCTTGGTGCGGGCCTCCTTGCCGTCGACCCGGGTGTCCTCGGCAGAGTAGGCGTACAGGCCGCGTAGGAAGTCGTCAATGGTGATCCTGTCGGCCGTGGATACCGAAGACTTCTTCTTCTCCGTGACCTGCAGGTACAACCCCCGCAACGCGTCCGCTGCCACCAGCCGGGCATGCTGCGCGGTGTGCAGGATCTCGGTGCGGGCCGCCTCGTACTCCTTCACGGCGGCCGCCGTCGTGGGGTCGGAGGTGACGCTCGGTGCGACGACGCCTCCGCCCACTGTCGGCACGCCCTTGCGCGCGGCGACGTGCTCGGCGTTCTTCAGAGCGGTGTCGCAGGTGGAGAGGGCGTCGGTGAGGTCCCCGAGAATCTTGCCCGCCTCGTACACAAGGGTCGCGAAGGCGCCAGCTGTGATCGCGTCGGCGGTCCACTGCCCACGGAAGTTGCTCGCGGCCTCGCCCTTCCAGCTCGCATCGGTGGCCAGCTCGTCGACGACCTGAGTGAGCGGCTTCACCACGCCGTCCAGCTTGTCCTTGGCGTTCTTGTACGTGTCGGACATCGTGCGCAGCACGCCGATGTCGCCCCCGACCCAGCTGTCGCCCATCAGCCCTCCCCCAAGTCCAGGTCGTCGAACAGCCCACGCACGTCGATGTCGTGCCGGTGGAAGGAGTCCCGCGCGTATCCGACCTTGTCCCCGTGCTCGTCCAACCTGTCCGCCAGGCCGATGTGCAGCCCGATGATGAGGTCGGCGACCTCCTTGATCGCGTGGTCCAGTCCCGGATCGCCCCCGCTGCCTACGGGCGGCGCCACATCGCTGTGCAGCTTGCGATAGTCGGTCGCCGAGTCGTGGAACGCCTTCGTCATCCTGGTGAGGTCACCCAGGATCACCTTGAAGTCGGCCGACATCAGCTCGCCTCCCGCGCATAAGCGGCCACGTCGTCCGGCTGCCAGTTGTGGTGTCCGGGGACGACCCGCGGGTCGAGGAGGACACCGACGCCCTGCTCACGGACACCTTCGGAGAGCGGGCCGATGGACGTGGCGACCCACGGCTGCGACTCCCCGAGCGCCTCCACCAGCTTCTCCAGCGTGGTGAAAGCGAAGGCCACGGTGCCGTGCGAGGGGTGCGCGAAGAGCTCGTAGACAATGAACGGCACGCGGGCCAGACTGCCCCTGGCGCCCGTCGCCACGACAGACCTGGGATGGGCCGGGACGAACACCGGCGTGTGATAGGCCGGAACGCCCGGCTTCGGTCCGGGACGATCGTCTGTGTCCAGCCGCGCGGGCGGTGCCTCCTCCACGAGGTCCAGCAGACGCGAGCGCTGCGGCTCGGGTGCCGGTTCTGACGGGGCGGCCGGATCCGGCTCGACGTAGTCGAACAGGCGTGAACGTATCGGCGCTCCCACCGCCGTCACCTCTTCCCCGTGATTCCCCGTTGATGATGGAGCCTGACCACATTAGCCAGCGGTCGTCGGGGCAAATCCCCCTATGTCAGGTCGCCGATCAGGGCGCACACGGAACCCATACGGCGGCTTGGCCGTACGCTAATCAGACCTTGACCTGTTGATGCACCCGTGCGACATGGCCCGAGAACCGCGCAGGACTACCGGCAAGACCTGCCTCGCCGGCCCGTGGGCGTCGCCGACGACGGCGGCATTGTTGGGGCCTCCGCCCTTCGGGTCCCGACACGACTTCCCCCTTTGTTGTTCACGATCGGGGGTGTCACCTGCTCGCCCAGATCCCACCCCTCACTGGAACGGGTCCGGGGCCAAGGTTGCAGCCCCCCGGCCATCCTCACGCTCCTGGAACGGTTCGGATCCCGGCCCAAATCCACAAGGCCGGCCGTCGGCCCCAGTCACATGTCCTGCGGGCCTGCGAGGAGAACAACGCGATCAGCCTCGACGTCGAAGGCAAGCACCGGATGACCGTAGTCGCCTTCGGGGTCCATCGGCACCGGCTTGCCCAACCGCCTCCCGATCTCCCGAAGGAAGCCGCAGAACACATCAAGTCGCTCCTGGCCCTGCAACTCCCGCAGGTCGACGTCGAAGTCGACTTCATCGGCGGCGTGAAAACGGAGGATCACCAACACGTCGGCAGTCGGCCAGACTCGCAGGTCCGGGCACTCGGCATCCGCCGGGCGGGACAGCACGGCCTTCGCCCGGGGCACCGGAAGCACCGTCCCTCCCTCGGAGTACTGACACTTCCAGCCCTTCTCCGCGACAAGATCGAGGACCGCCTGCCAGTCTTCCGCCGAGGTATTCGGGACACGCACGTCCGGCAGCGACCCCATCAAGTCCGGGTCGAAGAAGCAGCTCACGTCATCCCACAGCAGATCGGCCACCCCGCCATGCTGCCCGGCCCCCCGACCCAACGCACCCCCGTTTCCCGTGGCGAAAGACTTAAGGGGCCCCGGACGGATCATTGATCAGTGCAGAGCTCGGAGTGGCCGGGCACTGGCCGCCTTCGCGATCACCCTCGACAGTCTCAGTTCAGCATCCGTGGAGACAGTAGCCGCAACGTGCGGAGGTGATCTGTGTACCACCAGGAGGAACTCCCACTGGAGATAGCCGACGACACTGCAGATGCATCCAGACAGCCACGCCCGTCGATCGATGAACGCTTCGACGCCTTCCACGCCTCGCACCCGTGGGTGTTCGAGGCCCTCGAAGAGCTCATGACCGAGTGGGTGGAGCGCGGCGGCGGGCGCATCAGCGTCAAGGCATTGTTTGAGCAGCTTCGCTGGTCGGCCAGAGACGCCTCGGGCAACACACCGCTCCAGCTGAACAACGTGTTCACGTCTCGCTATGCGCGCCTGTTGCGCCACGAACACCCCGAGTGGGCCGACGCCTTCGAGTTGCGCCGCCTGCGCTCGACCTCCGCCGCGAACGATGAAGAATCATTGACGCAAGAAGCTCAGTGAAATAAAGTTTCATCAATGACATTTACTCCATCCACCCGTGGAGACAAATGTCTGACCTACAAGGTGATTCGTTGGCAGGAGGGGATGTGGCCGACGCACCGGTCACCTGGCTCGCGATCCGCGAGGACCAGAAGGCGTTCGAGGACCAACAGTTGCGCGCTCTGCGCGCGGCGTTCCCAGACCTGGCCGAGGCCAGTCCGGCGCAGCTGGGGATCTTCTTCCACTACTGCAAGGCGTCCGGGCTCGACCCGTTCGGGCGGCAGATCTACATGATCAAGCGGAAGTCGCGCGGCGAAATCCGGTGGACGATCCAGACGGGTATCGACGGCTACCGGCTGATCGCCCGCCGGGCCGTCGACCGCGCCGCGCAGCCCATCGCGTACGAGGACTTCGTCTGGTAAGACTCAGGCGGCGGCGAGCACACGGTGTGGCTGCGCGAGGAACCACCGGCGGCGTGCCGGGCGGTGGTGTGGCGCGGGGACTCGCGCTTCTCGGCGGTCGCGCACTGGCGCGAGTACGCGCCGAAGGTCTGGGACTACGAAGCGCAGGAGTACAAGCTCGGCGGACTGTGGCCGCAGATGCCCGCCAGTCAGCTGAGCAAGGTCGCCGAGGCCCTGGTGCTGCGTCGTGCCTGCCCGGCTGATCTTTCCGGGCTGCACGTGGACGAGGAGATGCACGCCGCCGACGCGGCGGAGTCCCGAGAGCGCGTCGAGGCCACGGTCGCACGTCTGCGCGGCACCACTGGGAGGTCGGCTGGCAGCGCGGGGAAGCCGACGTCCGCCGAAGCCACGTCTGATGACGCGCAGCAGGATTTTGTGAACGCCGAGGTTGTCGACCCTTCCACCGCTCAGTCGCACGGGGCAAGTCAGCATGCCGCTGAGGCCGATCAGGCAGACAGCGCGGCCCCGTTGACACAGCTCGAAAAGGCCCGGCAGGAGGTCGTACGGACCGCTGACTGCCTGGACATCGTGTTCGGCGAGGTCAACGACATCTGCTTCGAACTCAACGGCGTCTCCTACCAGGACGCCGATGCCCGACAACTGGACGATCTGGTCCGGCTCCTCGCCAACAGCGACGAGTACATCGGAACCCCCCACATGGCCGCCCGCATCGCCGAGTTCCGCCGACAACGGGACGAGGTCGCCGAGGACGCGGAAGCACCGACACCGTCACGCAGGCGAACGGCGACGAAGAAGACGGCCGCGAAGAACACCACATCTCGCAAGCAAACGCCGGCCAAGACCACGGCGACGCGCCGCTCGCCCTCGGCCAAGACCTCGTCCCGCAGCGCGAAGTAGCCCTTCTCGCCTACCGCGCCACGGCGCGGTGGCACCCCTGACCAGCAGAGTGCGAGGACCCTGCATGCCCACCGACACCACCACCGACGTCAGTACCGTCCCGATCCCCGATCTGTGGAAGGCCGCCCACCGCGACGACCGCTCCCGCCCCCGCTCCCGTCAGCAGCTGCTCGGCCCGTCCTCCATCGGTCTGTGCAGACGCCGGGCCGCCTACGAGGTACACGGCACGTGGCCCACCGACCTCGCCGACAACAGGCACGCCGCGATCCTCGGCACCTGGCTCCACGAGGGCATCCTGCGCGTCCTGGCCAAGCAGTACGGCGCCTTCACCGAGCTGGAACTGACGAACGGCACTCTCCTCGGCCACGCCGATGCCTACTGGGCCCCGGCTGGAGTCGCAGACCACAACGGCTCAGTAAACGCTGGTGAGTTGGGAGTCGTCGAGGACGTCAAGACCAAGTCCACCCGGGCCCTCGACGTCGTCGTACGCCAGGGGCCCAGTCGGCACGAGTGGTTCCAAGTCGACTTGTACGCTCACCTGTTGCGCACGGGCGCTCTCACCGAACACCCGTACCTTGCCGCCGGTGAACCGCTCCCCGTCGACGTCGTACGCCTGCGCTACGTCGGTCGCGAGTACGGACAGGTCGTCGTCCACCAGCGCCCCTACGACAAGGACGTCACTCAGCAGGCCCTCGCCTGGGCCGAGGACGTGCTCGACAGTCCCAACCCCGACGCGATGCCGCGCGACCTCGACGGGCCCGGTCTGTCGATCATCTGCGACAACTGCCCCTTCAGGAGCGCCTGCTGGCAGCTCGACCCCCGCCAGGTCCCCGATCGCGCGCCGCAGACGATCCTCGCCGAGGACGCCGCGGACATCACCGCGGCGCTGAGCGCGTACGCGGACGCCGCGGAAACCGAGAGCGCCGCGAAGAAGCGCAAGGCCAAGGCCCGCAAGATCCTGGACGCCGCCGAACCGGGCACGTACGGCGACTTCAAGCTCTCCTGGTCCGGCGGCAACCCTCGCCCGCCCGTACCGGACCCCGAGGCGATGGTCCACATCATCGAGAGCCTGGACCTCGAAATTCCCCTGAAGTCCGGCGGTCGCACCTCACGCACCATCAACGTCTCCCGCGTCCCCGACCCGGAGACGTCCTGAGCTCACCTTCTCCCGTCACCGGGGCTCGTCGGCGAGCCCCAGTCACGACCCTGCCCGATCGCTGCACCTGCACGTGGAAGGACCCATGGACCACTCCAGCCCACCCGAGAATCCCACCCCGGCCTTGCGGACCTACGCCGGAACGGCACGCCGAGAGCACGAAACCGCCCACCAGCGCGCACGGGACGAGACGACACCCGAAGTGATCACCCTGGCCGAGCGCGAACGCCGTCGGCAGCAGCCGCAGGCACCGACCAACCACGAGTAGCTTCCGCTACGGAAAACAGAAGGATGAAGCGATCCAGCATGCCCACCACCGACCTGAGGCACTCCCCCACGCCCAGCTGCTCTCCGAGGGACAGCGCCCAGTTGCGCATCGACGCCGCGGTGCGGATCCTGACCGACCACGTCGGCGACACCCTTACCCCTCTCACCCGTGACCTTCTGACCGTCCTCGATCCGCCTCGCGAGGAGCTGGGATCAGACGCTGTACCCGGCTGCCCGCCGGCGCCCGTACTGCTGCAACGCATGGCGGATCGCCTCGCCGTGTCCTGGCCCCGCCTCGCCTTCGGCGACTTCGCCACCGATCTCGCCCGCGATGCGCTGGAGGTCGTCTCACCAGTCATCGCCCAGCTTCACGAGACTGCACGAACCTGGCGTCGGCACACGGTGGCCACGCTGGCCGAACGTGACCGAGCCCGGGACCTGGCCGTCACCCTGGAGCAGGCGAACGCAGAGGCGGTACGCCTGCTGCGCGCCGGGCGTCCCAACGAGGCCCTGACCATCCTGAACGGTGACGGCCAACCGGTCGGTCCCAGCGACGAGTCGTCCTTCGCGGACGGCGTCCCGTCCGTGCGCCCTGCGCTGGAGGAAGGGGGACGGCCGTGAGTATCGGGGCTCTGTCCTGGGGATTCAAGCAGGAGATCCGCGTCCCGGGCGCGAAGCTGGTGCTGCTGGCCCTGTGCGACTTCGCGGACGAGTCCTGGTCCTGCTTCCCGGGCCAGGAGACCCTTGCCGCCAAGACCAGCCAGAGCGAACGCACGGTCCGCCGGCACCTGGACTGGCTGGAGGGCCAAGGGTTCATCGTCTCCAGCGCGCGGTTCGCCCACGGCCGTCGTACGAGCAACCGCTACACCATCCACACACCGCGCTCCAGCACGCCGTCGTCCCCGCCTGCGGCCGAACCCGCGGAGACGGGTGGCCAACCCGAGGCAGACGGACACGACACCGACGCGGCTGGCGAGGCCGACCAACCCAATCCTGTCCACCCGGGTCGGCATGTCCACCCCGGATCCCGCGCGGCTCATCCACGACTTCTGGACCACGCTCCACCGGGCAATCGACGACTGACACCGCACCCGCACCCCCGGGCACCGGCCCTCGACCCACGACACCCGACGGCCAGGCCCCTGCCTCCACAGCACGCGTGAACACACGGGAACCATGGAGGGGTGTTTTCCCGGGCCAGACACCCTCTGGCCGACCCCTGGCCGACGTTTCCGCGGTCACAGCCCCGCTCCGGGAAAACTCCTCAAGCGGGTGCCCCAGGTCGTTCGGTCGGGCACGGCGGGGGGAACCGGAGCGGGAAGTCGAAGAGCGGTGGACGGACGTCAGGCGGCGGTGGGGGATCCGGGTGCGGCGGTCGTGGATCCCATGAACTGGACCGTGCGGCGTCGGCCGGCCGTGCGGGCCAGGGCTGCCATCGCGCGGTTGAGGCGGCCGGAGATGACGCTCGGCGGTGGGGTGCGGCGGTCGAGTGTGCGCAGTGCCGTGGCGACGACCTCCTGCGGGGACTGGCGCTTGCTGCCGCCGTCCGCCGCGTCCGTGCCGACGACGTCGAAGAACTCGGTGCTGGTCGCCCCGGGCGACAGCGCGAGCACGCGCAGCCCGGTCCCGCGGGATTCGTGCCACAGCGCCTCGGTGAAGTTCAGCACGAACGCCTTGGCCGCCGCGTAGACGGCCATGTTCGGGACGGGGAAGTACGCGGCCATGCTGGCGACGTTGACCAGGACGCCGGTGCCGGCGGCCCGCAGCGGCTCGATGAACGCCCGGCTGATGTCGACGACGGCCGCGATGTCGACGCTGATCTCCTGGCCGAGCCGCTCGGGGTCCTCGGTGTGGAACGGGCCGAAGGTGCCGAATCCGGCGTTGTTCACGACACCGGTCACCTCCAGGCCTCGGCGTGCCACCTCCTCGGCGAGGGTCTGCCCCGCGGCGGGCAGGCTCAGGTCGAGCGGGATGACGGTGACCCGTACGCCGTGGGCCGCGGTGAGTTCGGCGGCCAGCGTCTCCAGCCGTTCCGCGCGGCGGGCGACGAGGACGACGTCCGAGCCCCGCGCGGCCAACTGCCGGGCGAACTCGGCACCGATGCCGGCGCTGGCGCCGGTGATGAGGGTGGTCTGGCCGTGGTAGTCGACGGTGCTCATGGGCTGCTCCAGGGACGCGGTGGACACTCTCGGCGGTGACACTGCCTGGCACTGTACGCCTAAACTGTCACCCAGTGCCAGACTGGTACTGGGTGCGGAGCGCGGTAGAGTACGGAGTCATGGACCATCGCGCGGGGAAACCGGCAGGGCTGCGGGAGCGCACCCGGCGAGCTGTGCAGGCCGAGATCGTCTCCACTGCGATGCGGCTGTTCCTCGAGCACGGCTTCGAGGCCACCACGATGGAGCAGATCGCGAACGAGATCGGCATCTCGCGACGCTCGCTGTTCCGCTACTTCGGCACCAAGGAGGACATCGTGCTCGGCGACCACGCCGAGCACGGCGAGGCCCTGCGCGCCGCACTGGACGCGCGTCCGGCCGGCGAACCGCCGTGGGAAGCCCTCCGAGCCGCCCTCAAGGCACTCCACGACTCGCTCCCGTACGCGCCTGAGGACTTCCTCAGGATCACCGGCATGCTGCACGCCTCGCCCTCCCTGCGGGCGCGCCGGCTGGAGAAGCGCCAGCAGTGGACGGAACTGCTCGTCCCGGACATCGTGCGACGCCTGGGCGCCACCACCGACCCGATGAACGAGCTGCGGGCCCGCGCGCTCGTCGGCTGCGCCCTGGCCTGCCTGGATGCCGCGACGGACGCCTGGGTGCGCAGCGGCGGCACCCTCGACATGGAGCGGGCCTTCGACGAGGCGGTCGCCGCAGCCCGCGGATGAGACGGCCGTCGGGCTCGGCCGGGGCGGGCCGGCGCCGTACTCAGCCGGTTCAGGCGTCTTCCGGGCCGGGCGCCGCACGGCGACATGGCGGTGCGTCAGGACGTGCCGGGCATCCGCCGGTGTCGGTCCGTCACTTCGTCAGGACGACCAGTACGGCCGCGCCCAGGAAGAGCACCGCGCCGAACAGCAGGAACACCACCGGCCCGGTCATGTGCCGCCACATGCGCACCCGTGCCGTTCGGGGGTGCCGGCTGTCGTACACCACCGGAACCTCACGCCCGGTCGCGAGGCCCATTCCGGTCCCCCGCATCCGGGGTGAGAACTCCACGCGGTGTCCCTGCTGGTCGTAGAAGGCGATGAGCGGCACCCAGATGTGCCCGTCGTCCCCGGTGACCTGCGTGTTGTCGACCACGACGCCTCGCGTGCGAACGCCGTCCCGCCGCAGCCGCCGCAGCACGGCCGTCTCCCGCCACGCGACGACGAAGAGCAGCACGCCGGCCGCGGCGCACAGCACCGCGCCCGTGGTTCCGTCCGACATCGGCCGCTCTTCCCGTTCCGTCCGGCACGTCGAGTCCCCGCGGTCGGGGAGACGCGGCACCCCCAGGGACCGGTTGCACCCCGGGGACGGGGAAGTCAACCCTCGCGGGCGCCGGTCGGTCTTGTCGGATGCAGGGACCGGAAGACGATGTGCGGAGTGGGCCCGAGGGCCCGAGCGAGGGTGGGGATGACACCTCTGAACACCGTGGTGACGTGGGTCGACGCACGCGAGAGGCTGCCTCGCGACGGTACGCCGGTGGCAGCGGCGGTCACCGGCCGGTATCCGGCCGACAGCACCACCGGGTCCACGGCCGGTACGGCCCTGGGCGAGGAGTTCTGGCTGGTGCGGCCGATGGTCTTCACGAGTCTGCACTGGAGTGAGGACGGGGCGGAGCACAGGGACTGCTTCGTCGACTCCGACGGGGTGGTCCGGCTGCCCTACGGCGGTACCAGTGCCGAGACCGTGACCCACTGGGCCGGGCTGCCCACCCTGCCGGGCGGGACGACGCACCTCGTCCTCGGGGAAGGCGTGCGGTCAGCTCTCCAGAGCGCGTGGGGTGCTCGCCCCGTCCAGTGAAGCGCAGCGGGCCCGTTGGGCCCGGGCCGTGGCCATCAGGCCGTCCAAGGCCGTCCGGGTACGCATGAGTTCGGCGATGTGCTCGGAGAGCCGGTCGCGCTCCTGCGCCATCCGTTCGAGAGCCGCGTCGGAGTTGCCCTCGCTGGGCGCGTCGACGCAGGGCAGCAGCTCCGCGATCGTACGACTGGACAGGCCCGCCGCGTACAGACGCTGGATGAATCGCACCCGCTCCACCTCGGCGTCCGTGTAGTGCCGCTGCCCACCGGCGCTGCGGCTGCTGGTCAGCAGTCCCTGCGTCTCGTAGTAGCGCAGCGACCGGACGCTGACGGCGGTGCGCGCCGCGAGTTCGCCGATCCGCACGACTGCCTCCCGTGGTGAGCCGGGTCACATCACTTGCCCCTGACATCAATGTCAGGTTCTAGCGTAGCGCTGTGCCCGGCGTCCGGGCACGCGATGTACGGATGCACGCGACGTACGGATGAAGGAGCCTGACGTGCCGACCTTGTTCAGCAGCTACCGACTCGGCGACCTGACCCTGCCCAACCGGATGGTGATGGCCCCGATGACCCGTGTCAGGGCCGCGGCCGGCGGCCTCGCCACCCCGTCCATGGCGACGTACTACGCGCAACGCGCGACGGCCGGACTGATCGTGTCCGAGGGAGTGCAGCCCAGCCTCGTCGGGCAGTCCAACCCGGGCACGCCCGGACTGCACACCGCGGAGCAGGTCGCCTCGTGGCGTGCCGTGACCGACGCCGTGCACGTCAACGGCGGCCGGATCTTCGCCCAGCTCATGCACGGTGGCCGGGTCTCGCACCCCGACACGACCGGGCACCAGCCGGTCGGCCCGTCGGCGATCGCCGCGGTGGGCGACGTCTTCACCCCGACCGGCCCCCAGCCCGCGCCCGTGCCCCGCGCGCTGGACACCGCCGAGGTGCCCGAGCACATCCACGCCTATGCCGAGGCGGCCCACCGGGCGATCGACGCAGGCTTCGACGGAGTCGAACTCCACGGCGCCAACGGCTACTTGATCTCCCAGTTCCTCTCCTCCAACGCCAACCGGCGCACGGACCGCTACGGCGGCTCGATCGCGGGCCGGATCCGGTTCGCCGTGGAGGCCGTGGCCGCGACGGTGGACGCGATCGGCGCGACCAGGACGGGCATCCGCCTCTCCCCGGGAGGCGGCTTCTGGGGTGTCGAGGAGAGCGACGCGCTCGCCCTCAACACCGCGCTGCTGACGGAGCTGGACCGGCTCCGACTCGCCTACGTCCACCTGGAGTTGACCACGGACGAGGAGGTGCTCGTCGGCCTGCGCCGCGCCTGGCCCGGCACCCTGGTCGTCAATCCGGTCCTCCCGATGGGCCCCAAGCAGACCGGCTCCGCGGAAGCCGGTCACTGGCTGGGCCTGGGCGCCGACCTGATCAGCTTCGGCCGCGGTTTCCTCGCCAACCCCGACCTCGTCGAACGCCTCCGCGCCGGCCTGCCGGTCGCCCCCGTGGACGAGGCCACGTACTACGAGGGCGGCGACAGCGGCTACCTCACCTATCCGGCCTATCAGCACACGGCCTGACACCCACGCGGGCGGTGGACCGCACGGGGAGAGGTCAGAACGGCTTGGTCGGCAGGTACTTGCCGTCCAAGGTGATGACGGCGCGCTCGCCACCCTCGGGGTCGGCGACCTTCTTCACGTCCAGCCTGAAGTTGATCGCGGAGATGATGCCGTCCCCGAACTCCTCGTGGACCAGCGCCTTCAGGGTGGTGCCGTAGACCTGGAGCATCTCGTAGAAGCGGTAGATGGTCGGGTCGGTGGGGATGCCGCCGGGGATCGAGCCGCGGGTCGGAATGGTCCGGAGCAGCATCGCGGCGTCCTCGTCCAGGCCCAGCAGCTCGGCGACGGCCCGGGCGGAGTCCTCCGGCAGGGCGTGCTGGCCGAGGACCGCGGCGGTGACGAAGGCGACGGACAGGCCGGCCGCGTCGGCGATCTGCTGCCAGGAGAGGTCCTTGCGGGTCTTGGCGTCCACGGCCGCGGCGGCCAGGGCCTGGCGGGCGGCGGGGGCGAACTGGGCGTGCGTCATGATCAGTACTTCCTTCTCGTCCGGATGGGGGTCAGGCGGCGGGGGCGGTGGCCGTGGTGGGCAGGTGCGTCACGCGGCCGGTGCCGATGTCGTACACCCAGCCGTGCAGGGTGGCCTTCCGCTCCGCCAGGGCGCGGGCGACCGACGGGTGGGTGGCCAGGTTCGCCAGCTGCGCGAGCACGTTCTGCCGTACCAGGGACGGCACGTCGCCGGAGGCGGCGGTGCGGGCCCGGGAGGCGTCGGCGTGCCGGAGCCAGGCTGCGACCGCAGGGGCGTCGCTGAGGTCGTGCTCCTCGGCCAGGGCGGTCATCGCGCCGCACGCCGAGTGGCCGCAGACGACGATGTCGGTGACACCGAGCGCGCCGACGGCGTACTCGATGCTCGCCGCCACTCCGTCGGCACCGGGGGTGTGCGGAGGGACCAGGTTGCCGGCGGTGCGGATGACGAACAGCTCACCGGGCTCGCACCCGGTGATCAGCTCGGGGACGACGCGGGCGTCGGAGCAGCCGATGAACAGCGTGTGGGGCGTGTGATGCGTGGCCAGGCGGGCGAAGAGCTCCGCCTTGGCCGGGAAGACGTCCCGCTGAAAACGGGCGACGCCCTCGGCGAGGTCCTGCATGGATCACTCCCTTCGGTGGTGACCGGCCCCTGCGGGCTGGCGAAATCCACCATGCATGACCTGCTCCTATAGAGTCCAAGAGCTGTTGGGCATGAGAGTAAGTGGTCGTATCTATAGTTACGGCTACAGTGGTGTTCATGGCCGTACTGGAGCTGCGTCACCTGCGTTATCTGCTCGCCGTCGCCGAACACGGCAACTTCACCCGCGCCGCGGAGGAGCTGCACATCTCCCAGCCCACGCTCTCCCAGCAGGTCAAGCAGCTGGAGCGCACCCTGGGCGTGCAACTGCTGGACCGCACCGGCCGCACGGTACGGCTCACCGACGCAGGCGCCGTCTACACCGACCACGCCCGCCGCGTGCTGCGCGACCTGGCCGCCGCCGAACGCGCCGTCCACGACGTCCAGGACCTCTCCCGCGGCCATCTGCGCCTGGGCGTCACCCCCACCTTCACCGCCTACCTCGTCGGCCCGCTCACCGCCGCGCTCCACGCCCGCCACCCCGGCGTCAGCCTGGCCCTGACCGAGACGACCCAGGACCGGATCGAGACCGCCCTGCTCGCCGACGACCTCGACCTCGGCATCGCGTTCAGCGGCGCCCACCTGCCCGGTGTCGCCCCGACGCCGCTGTTCACCGAGACCCTCGGCCTCGTCACCGGCACCCACCACCTGCGGACGCTGCCGGAGCCCCTGCCGGTACGGTCCCTGGGGGACGTGCAACTCGCGCTGCTCAGCGGCGACTTCGCCACCCGCGCCCACATCGACGCCTACGTCGCGCGGCAGCGGGTCGCCCCGCGCATCGCGGTCGAGGCCAACTCCGTGCAGGCCCTCACCGAGATCGTGCGGCGCACCCCCCTGGCGACCGTGCTGCCCGACGCCGTCACCCACGACCACCCCCACCTCACCCCCGTCGCCCTCGACCCGCCGCTGCCCCCGCGCACCGTCACCCTCCTGCACCGCGAGGGCGCCTACCGCAGCGCCGCCGCCCGCGCCTTCGCCGAGCTCACCCACGACCTCGTCCGCACCCGTGGTTACGCCCCGCCCCGCTGACCGGGCGTCACGACCCGGCCCGGAGACGCGTTTTGACGGAGTCCTGACGCGGGGGTCGCATCCGGCCGGGCCCGGGTGGTGTCCTTGCCGGTGTCCGTACCGGCGCTCGTGCCGGTCGCGAGGAAGGGAGTGCCATGGAGGGCACCGTGGTGGCGGTCGTCGTGGTGGCATTGCTGCTGTTGCTCGTGCTGAAGAGCGGGATGCGGGTCGTCAACCAGGTGGAGCGCGGGGTGGTGTTCCGGTGGGGGAAGGCGCTGCCGAACCACCGGCAGCCCGGCGTCACCTTCCTGATCCCGTTCGCCGACCGGATGCGCAAGGTGAACGTGCAGATCGTGACCATGCCCGTGCCCACCCAGGAGGGCATCACCAGGGACAACGTGTCGGTGAAGGTCGACGCCGTCGTCTACTTCCGGGTGACCGACCCGGTGCGCGCGGCCATCGAGGTGCAGGACTACGTCTTCGCCGTCGGGCAGGTCGCCCAGTCCTCCCTGCGGTCCATCATCGGCAAGAGCGATCTGGACGACCTGCTCAGCGACCGGGAGCGGTTGCACGAAGGGCTGGCGCTGATGATCGACAGCCCGGCCGCCGGATGGGGTATCCACATCGACCGCGTCGAGATCAAGGACGTCCAGCTGCCCGAGTCGCTGAAGCGGTCCATGTCGCGGCAGGCCGAGGCCGAGCGGGAGCGGCGGGCCCGGGTCATCACCGCCGACGGTGAGTTCCAGGCGGCGCAGCAGCTCGCCAACGCGTCCCGGATCATGTCGGACACGCCCGAGGCCATGCAGCTGCGCCTCCTCCAGACCGTCGTCGAGGTGGCCGCCGAGAAGAACTCCACGCTCGTCATGCCGTTCCCCGTCGAGCTGCTGCGCTACTTCGACCGGGCCGTGCAGAAGATCGACGCGGACCTCAACCCCGACGCGCCCCGGTCGCCCGGGTCGCCCCGGCCGCCGCAGCAGACCCCGGCCCCGGCTCCGGAGAGCGACGGCCGGCCGTAACCAGCGCCAGTGTCACCAGCACCGAGCCCGCCGCCATCGTCGTCATCCCCGCGGCGGGCGAGGTGACCTGGACCACGGTGCCGGCCAGCGCCGCGCTACCCGCAGCTGAAGCGGCGGGCTTGCACCACGGGCGCCACTGGCTGTGGCGCGGCGTTTGCGTCCGGTCCGCGTGATCAACGAATCCGCAGGACCGGCACGCGAAGCGGGCCTGCGAGACCTGGAGAGGGTGGCCCGTTGGGGCTTGCGAAGCCGTACCCGCTCGCAGATGCCCGTCCGGCCGTGATCTCGCCGTCGGACGTGGCACCTCGCAGGCGGCCATCAGAAACCACATACCGTCCCGGCACACCGGCGCTGGTCGATCTGCCAGGACAGCATCCGGTCGTCGTACGGCTGCGCCCCCTGCGCGCGGAACGTGATCGGCTTCTCCACGGCACGGCGGTACCGCTTCGAACCCGGCCTGCCCAGGTTCCCGGCCTTCGGATGGGCCCTCAGTGTGGCGTACGCATCGCACACTTTCTTGATCACGTGCTGGTTTTCACATCCTTCGCGAAAGCCACGTCACCGGCCCAGTAAGCGGCTTCGCTGCAGGCGCGCAGGGCCGCGTCAACGGGCGGGCCGCTCGGTGCTGTACGGGCGGACACCGGCGGGCGACGTCCTGGGGGAGGCCGCGGAGGGGACCGGGAGGGGCAGAGCTAGCCTTCGGGCATGACGACTGCTGACCACACCCCCCTGAATGTCGAGATCGGCGCGCTCACCGGTGGCCCCGCCGGGCTGGCCCGGTACGCCGGCCAGGCCGTGCTCATCGTGAACGTGGCCTCCAAGTGCGGTCTGACGCCGCAGTACACGGGCCTGGAGAAGCTCCAGGAGCGGTACGGCGCACAGGGCTTCACCGTCCTCGGCGTGCCCTGCAACCAGTTCCTCGGGCAGGAGCCCGGCAGCGCCGAGGAGATCGCGGAGTTCTGCTCGGCGACGTACGGCGTGACCTTCCCGCTGACCGAGAAGGTGGAGGTGAACGGCGAGGGCCGGCACCCGCTGTACGAGCGGCTGGTCGGCTTCGCGGACGCCGAGGGGCACAGCGGGGACATCCGCTGGAACTTCGAGAAGTTCCTGATCGGACGGGACGGCCGGGTCGTGGCGCGCTTCTCGCCGCAGACCGAGCCGGAGTCCGCCGAGGTCGTCTCGGCGATCGAGGCCCAGCTCGGCTGAGCGGGCCGCCCCGCACGGTTGACCTTGCCCCTGGGGCAGGGCCGAGCGTCCCTGTCACCGGGCGGACCGCGCCCGGTGACGGAGGATGCTCCCGTGGACGACGAACTGCTCACCATCGGCGCGTTCGCCGCACGGGCCCGGCTGTCGGCCAAGGCCCTGCGCCTGTACGACCGGCTCGGCCTGCTGACCCCGGCGCATGTCGACGAGGTCAGCGGCTACCGCCGCTACCGCGCCGACCAGGTCGAACGCGCCCGGCTGGTGGCCCTGCTGCGGCAGCTGGACATGCCGCTCGCCCGGATCGCCGAGGTGGTCGGGGCGGAGGGCGGCGCACAGGCCGCCGAGCGGCTGACTGGCTGGTGGGCGGACGTGGAGACCCGGGTGGCCGGGCAGCGGACCCTTGCCGAGTACCTCCGTGGACGACTGTCGGGGAGGAGCTCCGAGATGTACGAGAAGTTCGTGGTCGAGACCGTCGACGTACCGGCGCAGGTGGTGCTCACCGAGTCGCGGCACACGCTCGCGGACGAGCTGCCGACGTGGATCGGCGCGTCGCTCGGGCGGCTGGAAGCCGGTGCGCGTGAGTGCGGCGGCGTGACCGGGGCGCCGTTCGTGGTCTACCACGCCGAGGTGTCGATGGAGAGCGACGGGCCGGCCGAGTCCTGTGTGCCGGTGGCCGACGAGGCGGCGGCGCGATCGTGGGCCGAGCGCGCCGGGCGGGCCTGGCAGACGGGGGTGCGGGTGGAGCCGGCTGCGCGGCTGGCTTTCACGCGGATCACCAAGGCGCAGGTCGCGCATCCGCAGATCCTGGCCGCCTTCGAGGCGGTGGAGCAGTGGCTGGCCGGCCAGGGCCTGGAGATGGCCGGGCCGTGCCGGGAGGTCTACTTCGCCGACTGGGACGCGGCGGGGCCGCAGGACCCGGTGTGCGACGTCGCCTTTCCGGTCGCCGCGCGGTGATGTGCGAGGCGACGTGAACTGAACAGCACCGAGCCCTCTCGGCAAGGACGGCGACCGGTCGAGAGGGCTCTGTGGGAGGTGGTGCTGTGCAGTTGTGTCGTCTGTGGGCTCTACGTTGCGATCCTCGCCAGCGACACCGTTGCGATCCTCGTCAGTGACGCCAGGAGTCAGGGAGAGCCCCCTAGGCCTTGACCGTGGCCACGAAGGCGTTCCAGGCGTCGGCGGGGAAGGCCAGGACCGGGCCCGCGACGTCCTTGGAGTCACGGACGGACAGCTCGGCGGCGGTGGCCTTCCTGACCTCCACGCAGGCGCCGTTGCCCGCCGAGTAGGAGGACTTCATCCACGTCTCCGAAGCGCCCTGAATCAGTGCCATGTCCACTCCTGTTGTGCGAGTTGCGATGGTGCGGTTCACGCCAACCTTCTTGGCTGATTGGCGTGATCGACGCTACCGGGCAACTGCCTCTGCTGGAGTAGTCGTTCACTCGACCGGATGGCATATTCCAGACGGGCCTTCCAATGGAGTGGACCGGTGATGTACGATCCCGCGCCTTTCGCGACACCGGCTCAGTCCGCGTACTCCTTGGCCACCTTCGCAATGAACTGCCGGGATTGCTCCACATTGAGGGACTGCGCCCGCAAGTGCTCGTACATCACGGCGTACTTCTGCACGTCCTGAGCCTTCTCCAGGTACAGGTCGCTGGTGACGCCCTCCAGGTAGACCACGCTGGAGTCGGCCGCGTCGGTGAACTCCAGGATCGCGTACTGGCCGTTGAGCCCCGGATGCGCGCCCACCTCGAACGGCAGGACCTGCACGGTGACATGCGGCAGCTGCGACATCTCGATGAGGTGGTCGAGCTGCTCGCGCATCACCAGCCTGCTGCCCACGACCCGGCGCAGCGCCGCCTCGTCGAGCACCACCCACAGCCGGAGCGGGTTGCCTTCGGCGGTGATACGTTCCTGTCGGCGCAGGCGCACCTGCACCCGCTTCTCGATGTCGGCCGGCGACGTCTCCGGCAGGGCGCCCTGGACGAGCGCCTCGGCATAGGCGTGGGTCTGCAGCAGGCCGGTCACCAGCTGGGGTTCGTACACCCGCAGCGACTCGGCGTCGGTCTCCAGCCCGATGTAGACGCTGTACGGGATGTCCCCGAACGTGTGCCACCAGCCCTGCTGGCGGGAGTCGCGGGCCATCTCCATCAGCGAGTCGACGATCCGCTGGTCCTCGACCTCGTACACCCCGCACAGGTCACGCACGTCGCGCTGGCTGATGCTTCTGCGGCCGTTCTCCAGCCGGCTGATCTTCGACTGCGAAACGAGCAGCCGCTCCGCAACCTCCTCGGCCGTCATGCCCTTGAGCTCACGGAGCCTGCGCAGCTCCTGGCCGAGCCGGCGCCGCCTGACGGTGGGATTGACATTGGACGCCACGGGACGTGCACCTCCGGCTGCCTGCCTGTTGCTTAACACTTTCCGTATCTGCTGTTGAGCAGACTGCCACCTGGGTGCTTTCTACCGCTGGGAAACGAGGGATATGCGGCGCGTGCACGTCAGTTCGCCACCCCCCGCCACACATGCAGTCGAGCGGGACGGCGAGACACCTCTCGAATCGAGGGTCTCGCCGTCCCGCTCCGACCAGCGGCTCCCGAACCGGGTCTGTGGGGACGGGGGTTACGGCCTAGTGGGCCACGGCGCGTGCCATGGACCCGCGGTGCGGCTGCATCGGAACCCCGCGTGCGGGTTCCGGCGCGGTCCTGGCGCCGGCCGCACCCTGCCGCCCGGCGGCGGCGGGAGGGCGACGCGGCTGTGCGACCGCACCGTTCTGGACGTCCATCACGGCGTGCGCGACGAGACCGCCCATCGGATCGTGCCGGATCAGGTCCCGCAGCCGGGAGCGGGACGAGCGGCCCTCGTTCCCCGGATACAGGTGCTTTCCGAGCCCGACGGCGTGCGCCAGCGCGGCGAGCGCCGCGGTCCGCGGGTCCGGCGGTACGCCGGTGCGGATCGCGGAATCCAGCCGGGCCCTGATCTCCCGGCTGATGGCGGTGTCCGTCGCCTGGTAGCGCGTCGTCGGCAGCACCCCGCACATCTGACCCGGCACGGCGGCGACCATGCCGCACCGCTCCAGATGCGAGAGATACGTCTGCCGGAGCCCCAGCCGGGGCCCGCCGATCCAGTGGACGGCACGCACGGGAGCGCCGCGCCTGCGCAGCAACTCCAACGCACAGTCCAGTGTTGGATCTCCAGTCGGCCGTGGGGCTACCACGGCGATACGATCCCCGTCTGGGGCTATCCGTCCGGCCAGCGCCAGCTCCACTAGCTGTGCTCCGGCCAGACCGAGGTCGAGCGACTGCGGCTGCGCAGTGGTACCCGTGGCCGGGTCCAGTGCGAGCAGCAGAAGCTCCTCCGGAATTGTTCTGCGGCTCCTGCCCATCCATGCCTCCCCGCGTGGATGAATGACAGGGTGACCCCTCTCACATTGGTCTGTCGAGGGTGCGTGACCGGTTCGTGAGGGAACCGGTAGGTATGTCGTTCTCGTCTACCGCAGTGGCCAAGCCCTCACACAGGACACTGGTACATGGTTCGGACAGGGCGCGCGGACAGAGCCGCGCGCCGCACGGAGGAGGCATCGGTGGCGGGCGAGTCCCCCGACAGGTCGAAGCAGCGCGAGTCGTCGGCGGAACCGACGCCGGGGAGCGGGGGCTCGGTTCCCGAGACCCCCGATCCGCGCCTCGCGGTCTCCCGGGAAAAGGATTCCTCGGGCGGCGGCGTGGACACGGCGACGAAGATCCTGACGGTGCGGGACACCGCCGAGTCCGACGCCGACGCGGCCGATACGACCGACACGGCTGACCCGGCCGACACGGCCGACACGGCCGACACGGCCGACACGGCCGACTCCGGGGAGCCTGCCGAGACCGCGTCGACGACCGCCTCCGATGCGGACGCCGCCCTGCGCGACGCCGTGTCCGCCTGGGTGCGCGGAGCCGACGGGGACACGAAGTCCGCTGACGCGAAGAACACCGCGGACACCGCGGAGGCCGCCCCGGAGACCGACGACGACACGGCCGCCGAGACCGACGCAGAAGCGCTTGCAGATGCGAAGGACGGAGCCGAGACGGAGGCCGAGCCGAAGGCGGACGCCGACGAGGACAAGGCCGGGGCCGGGGACGCCGAGAAGGCCGAGAACGCCGTGACGGCCGACGACGAGGCCGACGCGGAGGCTGAGGGCACCGGGGACACCGAGGACGCCGCCGAAGCTCCCGAGGCGGCTGAGAAGCCCGAGGCGGGCGCGGAGGCCGAGAAGACCGAGGCCGGCGACGCACCGGAGGCCGAGGCGGCCGACGATCCCGCCGACGCGCCGGAGGCGAAGGCCGTCGACCAGCCGACCGCCGTTTTCAAGACCGTGCGGAAGCCGCAGGTCGATCAGCCGACGACCATGCTCAAGCTGGGCGGCGCCACCAAGGCCTCCGAGTCCCCCAAGGCCCCCGAGTCTCCGAAGGACCCCGCGTCCGACCCCGAGCGCACCAGCAAGTTCGTCGCGCTCAAGCCGGATCTGCGGGAGCCGAAGCCGGAGGCCAAGGCCGACGTCACCACCCCGGTCCCGCAGGTCGGCCCGGAGCGTACGACGCAGCAGCCCCTGCCGCCCAAGCCCCCGCTGGACCTGCTGGCGGAGCTGACGAACACACCGCCGCCCCCGGAGACCCCGGTCCGCACGCTCGTGCGCCGGGTCAAGATCTGGACCCCGCTCGTCGTACTGCTGGCGATCGTCTTCGTCGTCGTACAGGCGCTGCGCCCGCTGCCGTCCCCCACGCTCGCGCTGACCGCGAAGGACAGCTACACCTTCGACGGCGGCGCGGTGAACCTGCCCTGGCCGAGCGAGGGCCAGGGCTGGATGGACGGCGACGGCATCGGCACGATGGGCCACTTCGGCAAGCAGACGCCGGTCGCGATCGGCTCGGTGGCCAAGACGATGACCTCGTACATCATCCTGCGCGACCACCCGCTGAAGCCCGGCGAGGAGGGGCCGAAGATAAAGGTCGACTCGACGGCCGAGAAAGAGGGCGGCTACGACAAGAGCGGTGAGTCCACCCTCAACACGATCAAGGCCGGCGACTACCTCACCGAGAAGCAGGCCCTGTCGGCCGTCATGATCCCCTCCGCGAACAACATCGCCCGGCTGCTGGCGCGCTGGGACGCGGGCTCGGAGGCGGCGTTCGTCAAGAAGATGAACGCGACCGCCAAGGAGCTGGGGATGACGAACACGACGTACACCGACCCCTCGGGTCTGAAGGAGACCACGGTCTCCACGGCCGAGGACCAGGTGAAGATCGGCCGCGCGGTCGTGAAGATCCCCGCCCTGGTGGCCATCACCAGCGCGGCCAGCTGGACGGACCCCACCGGTCACAACTGGCCCAACTGGAACGCGCTGCCCTACCGCATGGGCGCGATCGGCATCAAGACCGGCAGCACCACCGCGGCCGGCGGCAATCTGCTCTTCGCCTCCCGCAAGACGGTCGGCGGCCAGACGGTCACGATCGTCGGCGCGATCCTCGGCCAGCACAAGCCGTCGATCCTCGACACGGTCAACCAGGTCAGCCAGACCGCGCTGACCGGCGCCCAGCAGGCGCTGACCGGCGAGAAGATCCTCAAGAAGGGTGACGTGGTCGGCTACGTGGACGACCAGCTCGGCGGGCAGACCCCGATCGTGGTCACCAAGGACGTGACGGCGGTCGGCTGGTCCGGGCTGAAGGTGAAGCTGTCCTTCGCCTCCGACGCCGTTCCGCACACCGCGAAGGCCGGCACCACGGTGGGCACGCTGACCGTGGGTGACGGCTCGGCCGGAGCGGTGAAGGTTCCGGTGGCCCTCCAGAAGGATCTCGCCGAGCCCGGCTTCGGCGCGAAGCTGACCCGCGTGAGCTGACCCGCGCGAGCCGCCCCGTCCGGGCGGACGCACCACCCCCGCACCGCCCCCGCACCCCGTCGTCGGAGCCCCACCCCGGGAGCCCGGCGGCGGGGTGCGTGCTAGCGTCACGAATCGGGGCAGGTCGTCGGTCACGGGACGGGGCGGCCAACAGCACGAGAAGCGGCCGAGAACACCTCGGGACCCACGGGGAACCTCCGAGGGACGCGGCCGAGAACAAGAGACGGGACACGGGGAGTGCCTTCAGGTGGCCACAGCGGAGCCGACACGCGCCGACGACGCCGATCCGGGCCCGGGAAACCCCCCGGGGTCCGGCCCGCGAATACGCCTGCCCGCAGCTGACACGGGCCTGCCCAGGGCTGACGACGCGGACGGTCGCGGCGACGGCGTACGGCCCGGCAGGCTCGCGCGTCTCCTCGTCGCCGCCGAGCCCCTGCGGCAGCGGATGCTCCGGCATCCCGTGCTGTCGATCACCGCGCTCGCGGGGGTCCTGCACATCATCTGGTTCTTCACGTTCGCGAACAGCGGTGGCGATCTCGCGGCGCAGGACGCCTGGGCGGAGTTCGTCGGCCGGCACCCGGACTCGGCGTACAACCTCGCCTGGTACGGCGGCATGCACCCGGTGTCGTACAGCGTCGTCTCGCCGTATCTGATGGCCGTCCTCGGCGTCCGTACGACGATGATGATCGCCGGGACGGCCTCGGCGGGCCTGCTGACCATGGTCCTGATCCGCAGCCGGGCGGTGCGCAACCCGCTGTGGGCCTCGCTCGCCGGGGTCTTCGCGCTGCTGGCCAACGCGGTCTCGGGCCGGGTGACCTTCGGGCTCGGCACGATGTTCGCGCTCGGCGCGGTCGCGGCGGTGTTCTGCTGGCCGCACCGGTGGCGGCACAAACTCCGGTCGAAGGCGGCGGTGGCCGCGACGCTGGCCGCGCTGTCGACCATGTCCTCGCCGGTCTCGGGGCTGTTCGTGGGCTTCGTCGCGGTCGCGCTGTTCCTGCAGAAGCGGCGGCCCGGCACCTGGTCGCTGGGGCTCGCCCCGGCCGTGGTGGTCGCCGCCTCCTACTTCCTCTTCCCGTTCTCCGGCACCCAGCCGATGACGTTCGGCTCGGTGGTCATGCCGCTGCTGTACGGCCTGCTGTGCCTGTTCCTGGTGCCGAAGCAGTGGATCACGGTGCGGCTGACGGCGGCCGTCTACAGCCTCAGCGTCGTGCTGGTGTGGCTGATCAGCTCGCAGATCGGGTCCAACATCTCGCGGCTGCCGATGCTGTTCGCGGGTGCGGCGCTGATCGCGGCGCTGCCGTTCACGGTGCCGAAGTCGCGCCAGTGGTATCTGACCGTGCTGGCGTTCCTGGGCTTCGTCGGCTGGGTCGGCTACAAGTCGGTCGACGACATCATCCACACCACCCCGGCCGCGTCGTGGGCGCGCGAGCTGGCGCCGCTGGTGAACCAGCTCCAGAAGGTCGGCGCCGAGAAGGGCCGGGTCGAGGTGGTCCCGGCGCGCTCGCACCGGGAGGCCTCCGCGCTCGCGCCGTACGTCAACCTGGCGCGCGGCTGGAACCGGCAGGCCGACATGGAGCGCAACCCGCTCTTCTACGACGACACGCTCAACTCGGCGAACTACCACGAGTGGCTGCAGCGGTGGGCCGTGCACTTCGTGGTGCTGCCGAAGGACAACCCGGACGGGGACGGCGGTGAGCGGGAGCGGGCGCTGCTGCAGCGCGGAATGCCGTATCTGAAGCAGATCTGGGGCGACGCCAACTGGCAGCTGTTCCAGGTGACCGATCCGGCGCCGCTCGCCGAGCCGAACGCGGTGGTGGACCGGGCCGAGCAGGGCGAGATGACGCTGCAGGTGCGCAAGGCCGGGCGGATCCTGATCCGCATCCCGTACTCGCCGTGGCTGAGCATCGTCGACGAGCACGGCAAGAGCGTGAAGCCGCCGCAGGAGACGGAGGCCTCCAAGCACCGGGCGGACGGCACGCCGAAGTCGTACGACAACCTCAACGGGTGTCTGGCGGAGACGCCGCAGGACGCGAACGGCGACAAGTGGACGATGCTGCTGGCGCCGAGGGCGGGAACCTACCGGCTGGCGGCGCCGTACCAGCTGCCGCGCGGCACTCCCTGTCCGGACGAGCTCAAGCCGCGGTGAGGTTCAGCGCAGCCGGTCGACGTACCGGTCGGTGCCCGGCACCGTCGGGATGAACGGCGCCAGCAGCTCCAGGCGGCCGAGGCCCGAGTCCGAGATGTCCTTCTCCCGTCCCGTGAAGTGCTCCTCCCAGCACTCCCGCGGGTCCTGCTCCAGGAACCACAGCAGGGTCAGCCGGGTGCCCGTGCCCTCGACCTGTTTGACGTAGGTCATGCGGTCGCCGGGCAGCGGGGTGGGCCGGAAGACCGTGACCATGGCGGCGGGGGAGCCGGCCAGGCGGCGGGGGAGGTCGCGGGTGCGGAGCCGGTCGAGGAGCTGCGGGCGCTGCCCGGGCTCGTGCGCGTCGATCACCTCCAGGACCAGGCCGGCGTACGGGTGGTCGAGGGCGTGGAAGTCCCGCGGGCCGACGGCGCCGTCGCGGTAGACCGTGGTCTCGTGGTCCTGGAAGGCCGTGAAGACGTGGGTGCGGGCGTGGTGGACGCGGGCGTCGCGGTTGAGGCGCTTGTTGATGGCGACGGTCCACCGCATGTGGTCGTCGTAGCGGCCGGCGGTGATCCAGTACGTGGAGAGGTAGCAGCCGGCGGTGACGGGCTGGGCGATCGCCGACTTCTCCGGGGAGCGGAGCAGTTGCAGCTCCCTGGTCGCCACCCAGCGCCGGCCCGCGTACATCCAGGGCATGGCCATGGCGCCGGCGTAGTAGTGGTCGTCCTCGTACCAGCGGTTGTAGGCGTACTCGTGCCCGGGGTGCGGCTCGACCATGGTGATCAGGGCGTGGCCGGGGTGCACGCCGTAGGGGCCGAGGGCGGCCAGTTCTCCGTACACCTCGCTGCGGGTGTCCGTCTCCTCGCTCATGCGGTTCCCCTTTCCTGCCGTGACCCATATCCTGACGCCCCGTCAGATGAAGCGCCAGACCGCGGGAGGCACCGATGTCCCTGCTCACCGGCAAGACAGTGGTCGTATCGGGAGTCGGCGCCGGACTCGGCCACCAGGTCGCCGCGGCCGTCGTACGGGACGGAGGGAACGCCGTCCTGGGCGCCCGCACCGGGCCGAACCTGGCCAAGAGCGCGGCGGAGATCGATCCGGCCGGCGCGCACACGGCGTACCGGGCGACGGACATCACCGACGAGGGGCAGTGCGAGGCGCTGGCCACGCTGGCGCGGGAGCGGTTCGGAGGGATCGACGCGGTGGTGCAGGTGGCCGCGTGGGACTCCTATTTCGGCGGGCTGGAGGACGCGGACTTCGCGACCTGGCAGTCGGTCATCGACGTGAACCTGCTGGGCACGCTGCGGATGACGCGTGCGTGCCTCCCGGCACTGAAGGCGGGCGGGGGCGGATCCGTCGTCTTCGTCGGCACGCAGTCGGCGGTCGCCGCGCCCTCGCAGGTGAGGCAGGCGGCGTACGCCGCGTCGAAGGGGGCGCTGACGAGCGCGATGTACTCCCTGGCGCGGGAGCTGGGACCGCAGCGGATCCGGGTCAACACCGTGCTGCCCGGCTGGATGTGGGGCCCGCCGGTACAGGCGTACGTCCGTTTCACGGCACAGGCGGACGGCGTGCCGGAGGCCGAGGTGCTGGGGCGGCTGACGGAGCGGATGGCGTTGCCGGAGCTGGCGACGGACGGGGACGTGGCGGACGCGACGGTGTTCCTCGCCTCGGACCGGGCACGGGCGATCACGGGACAGTCATTGCTGGTGAACGCCGGGGAGTTGATGCGGTAGCGGTTCATGTCAGTGAACAGGGGTCATCAAGCCGAACGATTTTACGGTGACTTGACCTTACGCTTGCTTGTCGCGTTCATGCGGCCGCACTCACGATCGAGCACATGAACAGTCTCGACTGGGCCGTGCTCATCGGCTACTTCGGCGTGATGGTCGCGATCGGCGTCTGGTCGCACAAGCGCGTGGACAACGTCTCCGACTTCTTCACGGCCGGCGGCAAGATGCCCTGGTGGCTGTCCGGCATCTCCCACCACATGTCGGGCTACAGCGCGGTGATGTTCACCGGGTACGCGGGGATCGCCTACACCTACGGCGTCACCTCCTTCGTCACCTGGTCCTTCCCCATCGCGCTGGGCATCGCCATCGGGTCGAAGCTGTTCGCGCCCCGCGTCAACCGGCTGCGCTCCCGGCTCCATGTGGC
Organism: Streptomyces sp. MUSC 14; assembly: GCF_001866675.1. NCBI lineage: Bacteria > Bacillati > Actinomycetota > Actinomycetes > Kitasatosporales > Streptomycetaceae > Streptomyces > Streptomyces sp. MUSC 14. The sequence goes on along the minus strand of NZ_MLYN01000070.1, from coordinate 34,172 downwards.
CTCCCCGCTGGAGTACCTGAAGAACCGCTACAACCTCTCCACGCAGCAGGCGCTCGTCTGGTCCGGCATGCTGCTGAAGATCGTGGACGTGGCCGCCAAGTGGGCCGCCATCTCCACCCTGTTGTCGGTGTTCACGGGCATCACCCTGAACCAGGGCATCCTCATCACCGGCGCGATCACGGCCGTGTACTGCACGATCGGCGGCCTGTGGGCGGACGCGCTGACCGAACTCGGCCAGTTCGTCATCCAGTTGCTGGCCGGTGCCTCGATGTTCGTGGCGGTCGTACTGAAGCTGCACGACAAGCACATCGGCTTCCTCGACGCGTGGAACCAGCCCGCCCTGCACGGCCACGGCAAGCCGCTCGTCGGCCCCTACGGCACCGTCTTCCTGCTGGCCTTCCTCTTCATCAAGCTCTTCGAGTACAACGGCGGCATGCTCAACCAGGCCCAGCGCTACATGGCGACGGGCAGCCCGCGCGAGGCCGAGCGCGGGGCCCGGCTCTCGGCGATCCTGTGGCTGGTCTGGCCGGTCGTCCTGTTCTTCCCCATGTGGATGTCCCCGCTCCTGGTGCACGCGCAGAAGCCGGACGGCTCCGACTCCTACGGCCTGATGACCGAACAGCTGCTCCCGCACGGCCTGTTGGGTCTGGTCGTCGTCGGCTTCTTCTCCCACACGATGGCGATGTGCTCCTCCGACGCCAACGCGATCGCCGCCGTCTTCACCCGGGACGTCGCGCCGGTGCTGTCACGGCAGGCCCGGGCGTGGAGCGAGCGCTCGGGGCTGGTCGCGGCCCGCGTGACGACGGTGGTCTTCCTCGGCCTGTCGATGGCGGTGGCGACCCAGGTCAACTCCCCCACGTTCAAGGACATCATCACCGTCGTCATCAAGTGGGTGGCCGGGCTGATGGGTCCGATCGCGATCCCGATGATGCTGGGCCTGCTCCGGCCGCTGCGCCGCTCCGGCCCCACGGCGGCCCTCGTCAGCTGGGCGGCCGGCCTGCTGGCCTTCTGGCTGGTCAACTACCCCGTCAACTGGAGCGTCTCCGGCGGCGTCCCCCTGCAGTACCAGGTCTCGGTCCCACTGGCGGTGTCCCTGGTCCTGTACATCGTCATCGGCTACCTGAGGCCCGAGGACACCCCCGAGCGGCTCGCGATCATCGAGAAGGTCAACACGGACGGGGACGGGGTGGCGGCGGTGCCGGTGCCCGCGAGCGCCGGGGACGACGTGATCGGGGCACCGGCGACGGACTAGGCCTGTCCGGCCCGGGAGTTACGGCCGGGGAATCTCGCGTACCAGCCGCGAGGTCCACGGGCAGAAGTACAAGCCGGGCAGGAAGGCCCCGCCCGCCTCGTCGAGGTGGTCCTCGACGTACGGGATGGTCGCGTCGCAGACCTCGATCGACACGTCGAAGAAGTCGGTGGTGTCGGGGTTGTAGTGGTAGCTCCACCGCGGGTTGTAGGGCGCCGTGCGCTTGAGGATGCGTCCGATCACGTGCGGCCTGTCCGTGGTCTCGCCGTTGACCAGCTCCCGGGCGTGCTCGATCTTCGCGGGGTCGGTCAGCTCGATGACGAAGTCTTCGTGGGTGATGTCCGTCATGACGAAGTACGCCCGTTCGCCGGCGGCCTTCGCGGGTGCGGCGTGGGCGGTGGTCTGGGCGGCGGTCAGGGCGAGAAGGCCTGCGGTGACGAGTCCGGCGAGCTTGGTGAGCTGTCGGCGCACAGATGTCTCCTGTGGAGGTGAGAAGAGATGGGAACGGAACGCGACCTTCTGGTTCCACTCCTCAAGGTATCCGCACGAGGACGCTGAGTGACCAGCCCGGCGGGACGAACCCTCTTCCGTGTGTACGAAGTCGAGTAAACCTCCCTGAACTAAAGGGAGTTGGCGCGCCGCCCGGCCACGCGGGCCGCTAGCGCGGATAGCGGGCCAGCCACCCCGGTGACGAGCCCGCGGGCCCGTGCAGGGCGGGGCCCTGGGTCATCTCCATGGCGAAGTCGTCGGCGAGTTCCAGGATCGTGGGGCGGCCCTCCAACTCCGCCAGCCAGCCCGGCGGCAGCGCCGTCTCGCCGTGCAGGGCACCCAGGAGCCCGCCGGTGAGGGCGCCCGCGGCGGCCGACGGGCCGCTCTGGTTCACCGCCAGGCACAGCCCGTGCCGCACGTCCTCCCCCACCAGCGCGCAGTACACGGACGCGGCCAGCAGTCCGTCCGCCGTCCCGTCCCCGGCCAGCTCCTCCACCCGCGTCGGGCCCGGGATGCCCTGGCGCACCGCACCCAGCGCGTGCTGGAGGGCGTCGGAGACGGGCTGGTGGCCGGGGCGCGCGGAGAGCAGGCCGAGGGCGCGCTGCACGGCCCCGTCGAGGCTCTCGCCGCGGGCCAGCGCGTGCACGATCACGGCGTACGCGCCCGCCGACAGGTAGGCGATCGGATGCCCGTGGCTCTGTGCCGCGCACTCCACGGCGAGCTGGGCGACGAGCTGCGGCTCCCAGCCGACCAGCAGCCCGAACGGCGCCGAGCGGGCGACCGCCTCCGGCCCCGACTCCCCCGGGTTCTTGGGCTTCTCCAGCGTCCCCATGGTCTCGTCGCCGAACCCGGTGAGCAGGCCCCGGCTCGGCTCGCGGCGGGCGTACAGCCACTCCTCGCGGGCCAGCCAGCCGTCGTCCTTGCGGCGCTCGTCGGGCCCCCAGTCCCGCTGGGTCGCCGCCCAGCGCAGATACGCCCGGTGCAGATCGGTCGGCGGATGCCAGGCGCCGGTGTCCCGGCGCACCTGGGCGCGTATCAGCCCGTCGACCGTGAAGAGGGTGAGCTGCGTGTGGTGCGTGACCGTGCCGCGCCGGCCCTGCCCGAAGGCGAGGTCGAGCAGCCCCTCGGGGCCGTAGGCGGCCCGGATCTCCTCCAGGGCCAGCGGATCGGCGGGCCCGCCCAGCGCGTCGCCCACGGCGGCCCCGAGGAGTGTGCCGCGCACCCTGCTCCGGAAGTCCTGCTGCTCGGCGCGTCCCCAGACGGCGCCGGTCGTCGCACTCACTGAAGACCTCCTCACGGCACCGTCCGTCCGTACGACGCTCAGCACTGTAATCGACCTGGAACGGCCCGTTCAGTGGGGCAAACCGACCCCGAAGGGTCATTCCCGCCCAGTCATGAGCGCTTCGACCCCGTCAAGAATGCGGTCGAGCCCGAACGCCAGCGCGTCGGTGCCGTCCGGCTCGAAGGCGCCCTCGGCGACGGCCCGAGCGAGCGCGGGGAAGCGGTCGGCATGCCGTGCGAGCAGCTCACCGCTCAGCCGGTCCCACTCCTCGCTCCCCTCCTCGTCCTGGTCACCGAGCTGCTGGGCAAGGTTGCGGACGAGCCCGATCAGCAGCAGGAAGACCTGGTGGCGGTGGGCGGCGCCGAGACCCGTGGGCTCCAGGGCGGCGAGCGCCGCGTCCAGCCAGGACAGCTGGCAGGGGCCCATCAGCTGGCGCCGCATGGCGGTGGCCCCGAGCAGCCAGGGATGGTCGGCGTAGACGCGCGCGCAGCACCGGGTCCACTCGCGTACGGCCGCCCGCCAGTCCCCTTCCGGCACCCCGGACAGGTCCGGGGCCTCGGCCAGCACGGACTCGACCATCAGCGCGACGAGTTCGGTCTTGCCGGGGACGTACCGGTACAGGGCCATCGCCGAGACCCCGAACCCGCCCGCCACCCTGCTCATGGAGACGGCGTCCAGCCCCTCCGCGTCGGCGAGTTCGGCGGCCGCGGCGGCGATGCGCCGCGGGCTCAGCTTCGGCTTGGGCCCCCGGGTCGGCTGCCCTTGCTCGCCCCACAGCAGCGCGAGGCCGGCGCGAGGGTCGCGTGACCCGTCCTGGTCCTTGTTCCGTCCGCTCATGAACCCTCCCGCTCGTGACCCGTTGACTCCACCAGACAACTGTATATACCGTAAGCACATCCAAATAGCTGACGTCATAAACAGTTTAGGGGGGACACCATGCTGCTGACCTACCGCGCTCTCAAGCGCCGGGCGAACGCGAAGAAGCTGGAGATCCGGACGCCGAACGGCATCGACGAGGCGTCGTACGTCCGCATCGGCGGCATCGACCAGTGGATGTCGATCCGGGGCGAGGACCTGTCGAACCCGGTGATCATGGAGGTCCACGGCGGCCCCGGCGCCTCCAACCTCGTCTTCACCCCGCGCACCCGCCCCTGGGAGCGGCACTTCACGATCGTCCGCTGGGACATGCGCGGCGCCGGCAAGACCTTCGCGGCGGGCGGCCCCGAGGGCCAGGGCGAGATGACCCTCGACCGCATGTACGCCGACGCCCTGGAGGTGACGCACCACATCCGCACCCGCTTGGGTGTGGACAGGGTCGTACTGCTCGCCAACAGCTTCGGCACGGTCACCGGCCTGCGCCTGGCCCGCGACCACCCCGAGCTCTACTCGGCCTACGTCGGCACCGACCAGAACATCATCGGCGGCGGCCGCGACGCCTCCTCCTACGAGGCGCTGCTGGCCCGCCTGGCGAAAGCGGGCAAGAAGAAGGAGCGGGCGAAGGTGGCAGCGATGGGCCCGGACCGGTCCGCCTGGAGTCCCGAGCAGTGGTCGGAGTACGCCAAGACCGTGGTCACGACCGACCCCCTCACCTACGACACGATGAAGACGGTCGTGATCCGCTCGCTCTGGTTCTCCCCGCTCCACACCCTGCGCGGCCTGCGCGCCTACCTGAAGGGCATGACCTTCTCGGAACAACTCGGCCCCCAGGCGATGACGGTCGACGAGCACGCCGAGGGCACCGCCTTCCGCCTCCCCTTCTTCCTCTTCCAGGGCGACCACGACGTCCTCACCCCACCGGAACCGGCCCGCCGCTTCTACGAGGCGGTCACGGCCCCCGTGAAGGACTTCGCCCTGATCCGCGAGGCGAGCCACTTCGCGTCATTCCGGCACCCGGAGCAGTTCCTGGACCTGATGCTGACGAGGGTGTGGCCGGTGGTGACGGGGGAGGCGGCGGGTGGCTGAGGGGGGACGTCAGGGCGGGGTCAGCCGTACCACGTGACGTTGCAGACGTAGACGCACTCGTGACGAGGCACGGCGAGAAAGCTGATGAAACCGCGTCCGCCGAGGATGTCGAACTCGCGGAGTCCGCCCTCCCGATCGAGGGGTCGGCCGACCTTGACGGAGTCATGGCCGAGCGCTGCCAGTTCGACCGCGAGGCGCTCCACCTCGGCAACCACTCCCGACGGCAGCCCTCCCGCGACATACTCCGCGCTCGGGTTGTAGTCCCAAGCCCAGTCCGTCACAGCCCGGCCTCCGCCTCTGCCGCCTCGCGGATCGCCCGGATCTCCGCGATGGCGGCCACCGGATCCTGCTCCCCCGCGTCCACGACGGCTTCCAACTCCCGCAAGCGGGCCGCCTGTTGCGGATGCCGCTCGATGGCCACGAACACGGCCCACGAATGCACGAAGGCGCGCAGCGGAGCAAGGCTCTGCATCTGTTGCGCGTTGGTCGTGGCTTCGAAGAGGTGCTGCGTGAGAGCGGGAATCCGACTTGGAGCGATGCGGGTCACCGCCGCCCGCAGCGCGTCCGGGGTCAGCTCGGGCATGGGGATCAGCGGTCCGTACGGGCCGTCGGTCTGTGCGCTCACGGTGACCTCCGGTGCAGGTGAGTCGGTCCTCGTACGGTACCGGTGGAGGCGTCGGTACGCCGATGACGCGGTGCTCATGCCGCGGCCGCCGCGCCTCGGCAGTCGCGGCAGCGGCCTGGACGGGTGGCGCGGAACGCCCGGTCGCAGCCGTCACAGGTCTGGAGGGGATCCGGACGGGGCGCTGTGAGGCTGGGCGGCGGGGCAGGCAGGTGCGGGGGGAGCTGCGCGGTGAGGCGGTGGGACAGGAAGGCCGCCGGGTGTTTGATCGGGTCCTGGGGCAGGCCCGTCGTGAGGGTTCGTACGACGGCCGTGGGCGGCACCCCCCGCTCCAGCCACTCGGCGACGGCCGGGGCCAGGCGGTGTACGTCCCGTTCGGTGAGGAGCAGCCGGGAGTCATGGGCCCGCAGCCCGGCCAGCAGATCGCTCGCCTTCGCCCCGCGGGACGGCCGGTCGGCCTTGGCCTTGGCTACGGCCTCGGGAGGGGTGGGCGGTGCCGCCGCGGCCAGGGCGCGTCGGGGCTTGTTGTACGAGGTCGTCCGGGTCGTCACTTGCCCCGATGGAAGGCGCTCCTTGGTGCGTGAGAGGAACCCGTGCTTCTCCAGCTCGCGCAGCGCCGCCGCGATCCGGATCTCGCCCTCGGGCAACCGCTCGGCCAGCGCCTTGATGCCGACCGGGGTGCCTTCGGGCAGCGACTGGATGTAGCTCCCGAGGCCTTTCGCCAGCGTGGACAGCTCCGGGTGCTGGAGCAGTTCGTTGCTGATCACGGTGAAGTTGTCGCGGAGGGGTTCGTTCTCGTGGGTGACGCCGGACGAAGGACGGGTCCTGGGACGCGCGGGCGCGTTACGCTTCTTCTCAGTCACGGGGAAGGGTCTGCTTCCTTGGTGATCAGGCCCTCGCAGTGGGATGCCAGTCCCGGCGAGGGCCGATGCATGTCTACGGGCTGTTGCAGCCGACGCTGCACCACAACTGCCCCGCCACGCCAGTTGCGTTGGGCATATTCACTCCGGCGAGTGAGCGACGGGGGCGGTGGGGGTGGGTTCGGTTCTTTCCCCGGTTCTTTGGTCTTTGGCGTCGGGCGCCGCCGGGTCACGGCCCGCCGCGCCCCGGTACGAGTTCCGCCCAGACGATCTTGGCCCCGGCCAACGCCTCCGCCACGCCCCAGCGGTCCGCGTAGGCCGCCACGATCCGCAGACCCCGGCCGCACTCCGACTCCTCGGCCACCGGGTCGTGGAGACGCGGGACCCGGTCGCCCCGGGCGTCGGTCACCTCGATCCGCAGGGTGCCGTCGTCGTGGAGTGTCAGGCCCAGGCGGAAGTCCCGCCCCCGTACCCGCCCGTGCAGTACGGCGTTGGACGCCAGCTCCGCCACCACCTGCGTCGCCTCCTCGAACGGCGCGCCCCACTCGGCCAGTTGACGCCCGGTGAGGAGCCGGGCCAGGCGGGCGCCTCTTCGGGTCGCCGACAGCTGGATCCTGAGGTGGTTTTTCTGATTCATGTCACCCAGCGTGGTCGCGCTTCCCTACTCCGAACAGCGACGACCACGGTACGCAGCGTGACTGTCCGGGCGGTTGGCGTGGTCGTACGGCTCGTACGTAGCAAGGGGGCAACGTGGAGGACGAAGAAGCCGAGGCCGTACTCAAGATGGTCGGGCGGCAGATCAAGTTCTGGCGGGAGGCCGCCGGGATGAGCAGGGAGAGCTCGGAGCGCGGATCAAGTACAGCGAGGAGATGGTCTCGTCCGTGGAGCGCGGGCGGCGGTCTCCGAAGTCGGACTTCCTCGACGCCGCCGATGAAGTACTCGGTGCGGGCGGGAAGTTGTCCGCAATGAAGGAGGACGTCGAGAAGGCCCGGTATCCGAAGAACGTTCGGGATCTGAAGCGGCAGGAGGACGAGTCGGTTGAGCTGAGTGCCTACGCCAACCACTACGTGCATGGCCTGTTGCAGATCCCCGAGTATGCGAGGGCCCTGTACACGATCCGGCGCCCGTCGTACACCGAAGAGGACATCGACAGTCGTGTCGGTGCCCGCCTGGCACGACAGGTGGTCTTCGAGCGCGTACCGAGCCCGTCGATCACTTTCGTCCAGGAAGAAGTGACGCTGCGGCGCCCCATCGGCGGCGGTGCGGCCCTGCGGCGGCAACTGGAACACCTTCTGAATATCGCCAAGTTGAGGCATGTCGAGATTCAGGTGATGCCGACCGACCGAGAGGACCACGCGGGCATGGGCGGGCCGTTCCGTCTGTTGAAGCTCCGGAACGGCAAGACCGTCGCCCACGAAGAAGGACAGACCTACAGCCGACTGATCAGCGATCCCCGGGAAGTCCAGCTTCTCGAGATCCGCTATGGAATCATCCGAGCGCAGGCTCTCCCGCCCCGGGAGTCACTGACCTTCATCGAGAAAGTGCTGGGAGAAGAGACATGACCACCCACACGCTGACGTGGTTCAAGAGCAGCTACAGCAGCAACGAAGGCCCCGACTGCGTCGAAGTGGCGATAACCCCCGCCACCATCCACATCCGCGACTCCAAGGACAAGCACCGCGCCCAACTCACCGTCACCGGCACCACGTGGACCGAGTTCCTCGACTTCGCCGTTCAGTCCGCGTAACGCGCCTGTAGCGCGTCCCGCGCCGCCGTCACCGTCGCCAGGGCGGGGGCGAGCCGGGCGTGGTCGGCGTCGGGGCTGTGGAGGAGGGTGTCGAGGCCGGAGGCCAGGGTGGCCAGGTCGGGCCACTCGTGCGGGACGGAGAGCGCCTGGTGGAGGCGGTCGTCCAGGTCGGACCAGGCCTGCAGGCCCGCGTTGATCAGCACCTCGACGAGGTCGTGCGGGGTGTTGGGGTGGGTGTCCAGGTGGCGGGCCAGACGCGCGCAGCTCGTCCATCGGGGGCGGGCGGCGGCCATGCCCTCCCGCCGGCTGGTCTCCAGGGCCAGGCTGAGGGCCACGCCCAGGCGCGCGTCCGGACGGAGCGCGGCTGCCTCGCGGTCGGCCCAGGCGGGGTCGCCGCCCAGGGCGACGTACCGCTCGACGGCCGACTGCGCCTGTTCCAGCCGGCCGACGCCGATGTCGGTCTGGATCCTGTTCGACAGGGCCCACGCGCCCTCGGGGTCGAGTTCCACCGCGCGGCGCGCGTCGGCCAGCGCGCGGTCGAACGCGCCTTGGCGCCGGTGTGCCTGGGAGCGGTGCACCAGGGCCCAGGGGTAGTCCGGGACGAGGGTCAGCGCCCGGTCGAGATCGGCCAGGGCCTCCGTGTCGCGGCCGTGCCTGCCGTGCAGGGCGCCCCGGCTGGCGTACGCGGAGGCGTAGTCCGGGGCCAGGCCGATCGCCTTCTCGTAGTCGGCCAGCGCCGCCGCCTCGCGGCCCACCGCCGCGAGCGCGTCGCCGCGCTCGCACAGGACCCACGGCGCTTCGGGAGTCAGCTCCAACGCACGTTCCAGATCGGCCAGTTGGCGTTCCCGGTCGCCGAGGGAGCGCTGTAGCCGGGCCCGGCGTACCAGGCCCCAGACGAACTCCGGGTCGATCTCCAAGGCCCGGTCCAGGTCCGCGAGCGCGTCGTCGTAGCGGCGCAGGGCGTGGTGGGTGGCGCCGCGCGCGCCCCAGGCGGCCCGCAGGGTGGGGTCCAGGTCGATCGCCCGGTCCAGGTCGCGCAGGGCCTCCTCGTGGCGCCCGCACAGCCGCAGGTAGTCGCCGCGGGCGCGCAGGCAGTCGGCGTTGTCGGGATCCTGGCCGAGGATCCGGTCCAGGTCCGCCACCGCGCCCGGGTAGTCCCGCAGGGCCGCACGGGCGTGGGCGCGGCCGTACCGGGCGGACGTCAGATCCGGGTCGAGGGCGAGGGCCCGGTCGTAGTCGGCGACCGCCCGCTCGGGGGCGTCGGCCAGGCGCAGCAGGGTGCCGCGGCCCGCATGCCCGACGGCCCGGGACGCGGTGTCGAGAGGGGCGCGGTCCAGGAGCAGGGTCAGTGCCTGTTCGACGGTACCCGAGGCCATGGCGTTCAGCAGGTCCCGGCCCCAGCGCGCCGCGTCCTCGGCCGGGGCGTCCGCTCCGGCCTCGGCCAGCATCCGGGCCCAGCGGCGGGCCTCCTCGTCGCGCCAGCCGCAGGCCCGTACCACCCCGTCGAGCGCGAACGCCGGCGCGCTCCGCTCCCCCGCGCACAGCCGGTGGTAGGCCTCCGCCAGCCGCAGTTCCCGCCATTCCTCGTCCGCCCAGGGGTCGGTGAGGTCCTCCTGCCGTTCCTGACGCCACCCCCGGAACGTGTCCGCGAGCCGCCGGTGCCGTTCCGTCCATCCTCGTGGCGAGCGCCTGCGCTGCAGCCGCAGCATCGGTGCCCGTACGACATCGTGGTACTGCACCCGCTCGCCCCGCTCGCTGACGAACGGCATGCTCCGCAGCCAGTCGTACAGCGCGTCGGCGTCGGCCTCGTCCTCGCCGCACTCCGCCGCCGCCACCGCCCGGAACACATCGGCGTCCAGGCTGCGGGGCAGTGCGCAGGCCAGGGCCACCGAGCGCCGTACCGGGTCCGGTTCCCACCTCAGGAACCGTTCCACGGCCGTCGCGCTCGGGTCGCCCACGTCGTCCGGGTCCGCGGGGCGGGCCTCGGCGAGGGTGGAGACGAGGACCGGCAGGCCGCCGGTGAGCCGGAGCACCTCCGCCACCACCGGTTCGGCCACGACGCCCCGGTCCGCGAGCAGCCCGCGCGACTCCGCCTCCGTGAACGGGCCGAGCGGCAGGTCGGTCATGAAGTCGGCGAAACCGCCCCAGCGGGCGGTGTCGAAGGGGCGCTGGCCGGCGGTGACGACGAGGACGTTCGCGGGCAGGGCGCCGTACCGGTCGGTGGTCATCAGCGCGTGCAGCCAGCCGTCGAGGAAGGGGGCCGTGCGTTCGTAGGTGTCGAAGAACAGGACCAGCCAGGGGACCGACGCCGTCACGTCCGTCAGTTCGTCCAGGAGCTTCGGGGTCAGGATCCGTTCGGGAGAGAGGACCAGCTGGACGTCCTCCTGGCTGCGGAAGCGGGCGCTGAGCCGTGCCTTCAAGCGGGCCGCGCCGTCGGCCAGTTGGCCCGCGTCGACCGCTCCGACGAAGGCGCCGGCGCCGGGCACGAAGGCGCCCACGCCGGCCATGCCCAGCCGGACGGCGGTCGTGGTCAGCGGGGAGGGGCCGTCGGGGGCGGATCCGTCGGGGGCCGGTTCCAGCGCCGCCGCCTCCGCCTCCGCCTCGTGCCGCCGCTCGCGGTGGGCGACCAGCGCCTCCTCCAGCTTCTTCAACCGGTGGCCCTGCCGGTCGAGTTGGCGGCAGAGCACGGCCATCGCCTCCGGCACGCTGCCCGCGCCCTCGTCCACGTACCCCGTCAGCGCCCCGCGCGCGCGGGCGATCTGCTCCAACTCCCGGACCAGGAAGGTCTTTCCGACGCCCGCGTTGCCGTGGACGTGGAAGAGGAAGCGGTGGCGTTCGTCCTCGGGCGGGAGGTCCAGGTTCTCCCGGAACGCGGCCCGTTCGTCGCTGCGGCCGACGAATCCCGCCCGTCTGCGCCGTCCGATCAGCTCCTGCATCGACGGCCGTGCCTGCGCCATCCGTACGCCCGCCCTTCCCCCGGAGCCCGCCCTTTCATTGTGGCGCAATGGGCACGTGCTGACCGGGCCCGGAACAGGGGAGAATTCAGCCATGACCACCACCCCCACGCGTAACTCCAGCCTCAGGCTGGCCGCCGGTGTCCTCACCGGGATACTCGCCCTCTACATCGCCCTCGTCGCCCTCGGGAACATCACCGACTTCGGTACGAACCAGCAGTTCGTCCGGCATGTGCTGGCGATGGACACGACGTTCAAGGACCACGATCTGATGTGGCGGGCCGTCACCAGCAAGGGTCTTCAGGACACGGCCTATGTCCTCATCATCGTGTGGGAGACCGTGGCGGCGCTCGTACTGATCGGAGGGACCTGGCTCTGGGCATGGCGCAAAGACGACCTTGCCCGGCGTATCTCCACGTACGGCCTGCTGATGCTGCTGCTGCTCTTCGGTGCCGGGTTCATCGCGATCGGCGGCGAGTGGTTCTCGATGTGGCAGTCGAAGACGTGGAACGGCGAGGACGCAGCGATCCGCGTCTTCACGCTCGCCGGTGTCGCCCTCATCGTCAATCTCATGACGGGCGGACGGCAGGAGGACGCTAGCTGACGACCGTCACCGTCGTGCCCTGGTCGCCGAAGGACCACAGGGCGGTCCCGTCGCCCTTGTCCATCCGGATGCCGCCCAGCTTCTTGCCGTCCGCGGGCGGCGGCGAGGCGCCGTCCAGGGCGTTGGAGAAGGCGACGTTCACGCCGTCGACCTTGGTGAAGTACATGACGTGCTCGATCTCCACGCCGTCCGAGCCCTTGAGGGACTGGATGCGCAGGGTGACCGAGTAGCGGCCGGGCTGCGGGCTCACCGTGCCCGGCCACACCGGGAAGGTGCGGGCGGCCCGGCCGGTCGCGTCGACCAGCCACACCCGCTTCGCCCCCACGGAGTAGACGATCCGCCGCCCCTCGCCCGACCCGCCCGGCAGGGCGGGCGGCGCCGAGGAGTGCGGAGTGGCGGACGCGTGCGCGCCCGCCGAGGCCGACGGGCGCGGCTTCGCCACGGCGGCCGTGGGATGCGGCCCGTGGTTCGCCTGTACGGCGAGGGCGACGACGGCCGCGGTCGCACCGGCCGTCAGACCGGTGACCCAGGCCCAGGAGGGCAGTCGGGCAGCCACGGGTACGCATCTCCTCCGCTACGGGTCCCCGTCCCTACGCGGTCCGGGGTCGGATCATCGTACTCAGTCCAGGACGGGCAGCAGTTCCGGCAGGTGTCCGTCGGAGGCCTCGGCCGCGCGCTGCCGCTCCGCCGGGACGTCGCCGTAGAGCGTGGTGCGCGGCTTCGCCGGGCGGCCGGCCGCCTCGGCCACGGCCACCAGGTCGTGGACCGACTTGTACGAGCCGTACGACGAGCCCGCCATCCGGGAGATCGTCTCCTCCATCAGCGTGCCGCCCAGGTCGTTCGCGCCCGAGCGCAGCATCTCCGCCGCACCCTCCGTGCCCAGTTTCACCCAGCTTGTCTGGATGTTCGGGATCCAGGGGTGGAGAAGGAGCCGGGCCGCCGCGGTCACCGCCCGGTTGTCCCGCGTCGTCGGGCCGGGCCGGGAGATGCCCGCCAGGTACACCGGCGCGTTCGTGTGGATGAAGGGCAGCGTGACGAACTCCGTGAAGCCGCCGGTGCGCTGCTGGATCCCGGCCAGGGTGCGCAGATGGCCGAGCCAGTGGCGGGGCTGGTCGACATGGCCGTACATCATCGTCGAGGACGAGCGGATGCCCAGCTCGTGGGCCGTGGTGACGACCTCGGTCCAGGTGGCCGCCGGCAGCTTGCCCTTGGTCAGCACCCAGCGGACCTCGTCGTCCAGGATCTCGGCGGCGGTCCCGGGGATGGTGTCCAGGCCCGCCTCCTTCGCCGCGCTCAGCCACTCCCGGATGCTCATGCCGGTGCGGGTGGCGCCGTTCACGACCTCCATCGGGGAGAAGGCGTGCACGTGCATGCCGGGAACCCGCTCCTTGACCGCCTTCGCGATGTCGAAGTACGCCGTGCCCGGCAGGTCGGGGTGGATGCCGCCCTGCATGCACACCTCGACCGCGCCGACGTCCCAGGCCTGCTGGGCACGGTCCGCCACCTGATCGAGCGACAGCGTGTACGCGTCGGCGTCCGTCCGGCGCTGGGCGAAGGCGCAGAAGCGGCAGCCGGTGTAGCAGACGTTGGTGAAGTTGATGTTCCGGGTGACGATGTACGTCACGTCGTCCCCGACCGCCGACCTGCGGACGTCGTCGGCCACCCGGCACAGCGCGTCCAGCGCCGGGCCGTCCGCGTGCAGGAGGGCGAGCGCCTCGGCGTCGGTCAGCCTGGTCGGGTCGTCGGCCGCGGTGCGCAGCGCCTGGCGTACGTCCGTGTCGATCCGCTCCGGGGCCATCCCCGGCGCGGCCGCTTCGCGCAGCGCCTCCCAGTCGCCGTAGACCTCGTCGAAGTCGTCGCGCCGGTCGGCGGTGCGGCCCTCGGTGTCGATCGACGCGTGCAGGTCCGTGCGGCCCGACGCGACGAACACCTCCTCCGGCTCCTGCCAGGGGTGGCCCTCGACCACCGCGCCCTCGCGCGCGAGCCCCGTCTCCGGATCGGCGAGCGCGGCCACGTGCGGGCGCAGCCGCGGATCCAGCCAGGGCTCGCCGCGGCGCACGAACTCCGGGTAGACACAGAGGCGTTCACGCAGCTCGAAGCCGGCCGCCGCGGACCGCTCGGCCAGGTCCTCGATCTGCGGCCAGGGACGCTCGGGGTTGACGTGGTCGATGGTGAGCGGCGAGACGCCGCCCCAGTCGTCGATGCCGGCGCCGATCAGCCGCTCGTACTCGCTGTCCACCAGGTTCGGCGGCGCCTGGAGGCAGGCGCTCGGGCCCATGATGAGCCGGGCGACGGCCACCGTGGCGACCAGGTCGTCCAGTTCGGCGTCCGGCATGCCGCGCATCGCCGTGTCCGGCTTGGCGCGGAAGTTCTGGATGATCAGCTCCTGAACGCCGTGGTAGGCCCGGGAGACCTTGCGCAGCGCGAAGACCGACTCGGCGCGCTCCTCGTACGTCTCGCCGATGCCGATCAGCAGACCGGAGGTGAAGGGGACGGACGAGCGGCCCGCGTCCTCCAGCACCCGCAGCCGTACGGCCGGTTCCTTGTCCGGGGAGCCGTAGTGGGGGCCGCCCGGCTCGGACCAGAGCCGGTCCGCGGTCGTCTCCAGCATCATGCCCATCGACGCGGCGACCGGCTTGAGGCGCTGGAAGTCCGTCCAGGTCAGCACGCCCGGGTTGAGGTGGGGCAGCAGGCCCGTCTCCTCCAGGATGCGGACGGAGACGGCGCGGACGTAGGCGATGGTGTCGTCGTAGCCGTGCGCGTCGAGCCACTCGCGGGCCTCGGGCCACCGGTCCTCGGGCTTGTCGCCGAGGGTGATCAGGGCTTCCTTGCAGCCGAGGGCGGCGCCCTTGCGGGCGATGTCCAGCACCTCGTCCGGGGACATGAACATCCCGTGCCCGGCGCGGCGCAGCTTGCCGGGGACGGTGACGAAGGTGCAGTAGTGGCACTTGTCCCGGCACAGCCGGGTGAGGGGGATGAAGACGCTCTTCGAATACGTGATGACGCCGGGCCGGCCCGCCTGTTCGAGACCCGCGTCGCGCACCCGGGCGGCGGACGCGGCGAGGTCGGTCAGGGCCTCGCCGCGCGCCTGGAGGAGCACCGCCGCCTCGGTGACGTCGAGGGCGACGCCGTCCCGGGCGCGTTTGAGGGCGCGACGCATGGAGTTCTCGGTGGGGCCGGTTCCGGAGGTCGCGGAAGTCGTCATCCCTCCACCATACGTTCGAGGTGATCAGGCCCTGATGACTCCGTCCGGCCTACAGAAAACCCGCGTACTCGTCCAGCACCCCCAGCACCTCCTTCTCCCGCGCCGGCGGCAGCTGGAGCACGGCCTCCTCGATGCCCAGCTCGGCGTAGTGGGCGAGTTTGCCGGGGGTCGGCAGGACCGCGTACGGGACGACCTGGAGGGCGGCCGGGTCGCGGCCCGCGTCCGCCCAGGCGGTGCGCAGCACCGGCAGGGACTCGGTGAGGCCGCGCCCGCCGATCGGGAGCCAGCCGTCGGCGTACTCGGCGATGTGCGCGAACAGCTTCGGCCCGGCCGCCCCGCCGACGAGCGTGCGCGGGCCGGTGACCGGGCCGCGCGCCTTCTGCGCCGGCTTGGGGTGGGCGTCGCTGGCCCGGACCGAGCCGAACTCGCCCTCGTAGGCGGTCGGTTCCGCCGCCCACAGCGCCTGCATGAGCCGCACCCGGTCCCGGACCAGCTCGCGGCGCGCGCGCCAGTCGACGCCGTGGTCGGCGGCCTCCTCGACGTTCCAGCCGTAGCCGAGGCCCAGGGTGCAGCGGCCGCCGGAGAGGTGGTCCAGGGTGGCGATCTGCTTGGCGAGGGCGATCGGGTCGTGCTGGGCGACCAGGGTGATGCCGGTGCCGAGGCCGAGGCGTTCGGTCACGGCGGCGGCCTGCCCGAGGGCGACGAAGGGGTCGAGGGTGCGGCCGTACTCGCGCGGCAGGTCGCCGCCGGCCGGGTACGGGGTGGTCCGCTCGACGGGGATGTGGGTGTGTTCGGGCAGGTACAGGCCGGCGTAGCCACGTGCCTCCAGCTCGCGGGCGAGCCGGACCGGAGCGATGGTCTCGTCGGTGAGGAAGATCGTGACGGCGATGCGCATGACCCATCTGTACCGGGGATGGCGCGAAGTGTCCATACCGACTGGTCGGCATCCTATGTCGTCCCGTGTCCCGCCTTCCGTGTCGCCGCGCACCGGGATACGGATGCCTGTGGATTCCCTTTTCTTCCGGGGACGTTCACGTCGGGAGGGGACAGTGAGCACCATGTGTGACGACACGCACGATCACGCCCATGGCATCGGCAGACGCGCGCTGTTCGTGACGGGAGCCGCGGCTGCCCTTACGTTGGGAAGCGTGAGCTTCGCAGCGGCGGACGGGCAGGACCACGAGACGCGGACGGTACGCGGAACGCTGCCGCCCGGCTCCCCCGACTTCGTGTACGTCCCGGTCGAAGTCCCGGCCGGCGTACGGGAGATCAGGGTCTCCTACACCTACGACAGGCCCTCGGTCCCGGCCGGCACCCAGGGCAACGCGCTCGACATCGGCCTCTTCGACGACCACGGCACCGACCTGGGCGGCCGGGGCTTTCGCGGCTGGTCCGGCGGGGCGCGCACGGAGTTCTTCGTCCGGGCCGACGACGCGACCCCCGGGTACGTCCCCGGCCCGGTGCGGGCAGGCACCTGGTACGTCGCGCTGGGCCCCTACACGGTGGCGCCGCAGGGCCTCGCCTACGAGCTGACGATCACGCTGACCTACGGCACGGCCGGGACGACCCCGCGGCCCGTCTATCCGCCGTCCCGGGCGAAGGGGCGGGGCCGGGCCTGGTACCGGGGCGACTGCCATCTGCACTCCTGGTACTCCGACGGCCGCCGCACCCCGGCCGAGATCGCGGCCCTCGCGCGGGCGGCGGGCCTGGACTTCATCAACTCCTCGGACCACAACACCCACTCCGCGCACCCGCACTGGGCGGACCAGGCGGGCGACGACCTGCTGATCATGCTCGGCGAGGAGGTCACCACCCGCAACGGCCACGTGGTCGCGCTCGGCACCGAGCCCGGCACCTTCGTGGACTGGCGCTACCGCGCCCGGGACAACCGCTGGGCCCGCTTCGCCCGGGACATCCGGCGCGCCGGCGGCCTGGTCGTCCCCGCCCACCCGCACGCCACGTGCGTCGGCTGCGGCTGGAAGTTCGGCTTCGCCGAGGCGGACGCCGTGGAGGTGTGGAACGGCCCGTACACCCCGGACGACGAGATCACGCTGGCCGACTGGGACAACCAGCTGGTCGCCTCCGTACGGCAGGGGCGGGCCTGGCTCCCGGCGATGGGCAACAGCGACGCACACCGCGACCCGGACGCCGTCGGCTCGCCCCAGACCGTCGTCCTCGCCGACGACCTGACCCGGGAGGCGATCCAGGAGGGCATCCGCGCGGGCCGCTCGTACGTGGCCGAGTCGAAGAACGTGACCCTCGGCTTCACGGTGTCGGGCGGACGCGGGCAGCAGGCGGGCATCGGGGAGCGGCTGGACGTGGCCGCCGACACCCCGGTGACCGTACGGCTGGAGGTCTCGGGGGCCCCGCGCTGCTCGATCCGCTTCGTCACTGACCAGGGCGTGCTGTTCACCAGCGATCCACTGCCGGTGGCGGGCACGGGCACGGTCGAGTGGCGTACGACGCCCTCCTACGCGGCCTACGTGCGCGCCGAGGTGCGGCACGAGACGGCGGCCGGACCGGTGCCGGGAGCGCTGGCCGCGTTCACGAACCCGGTGTTCCTCGGGACGCCCGGCGAGTCATGACGGTCAGCTCCGCCCGGTCCTCGCCAACCGCCGCCTCCGGATGCGGCAGCGGCTCGGGGAGCCCGGCGGCGTAGGCGAGGCCGCCGGCCCGGACGGTGTCGGCGAGGAAGGCCACCGAACGCGGCTGGGTGCCGAGGCGGTCGAGCAGCACGGCCGCGCCCGCGGCGCCGTCGCCGAACAGGGCGGTGCGCCGGGGGCCGGGCGGTGCGGTCAGGCCGTAGCGGAGCAGCACGCCCATGTCGAGCCGGGCCAGTTCGTCGTCCGTGCGGTCGGGGTTCACGGCGGTCTCGGAATCGCTCTCGGCGGGTCGGCTCAGCGGACGGTGACGGTGTAGACGACGCGCTCGGGCGCGGACTCCCGGTACGGGGCGGTCGACGCCGGAGCCGGCGTACCGTCGCCGTCGCCGCAGGTGGTGGCGAACGTGCAGTGGGTCAGCACGATCCGGGTGCTGCCCCGGCCGGTCGCCTCGAAGGTGAACGTGAGGCTGCTGCCGCCGCCCACCAGGTGTTTGTCGCCGGAGTCCGACGCGCTGTGCTGCCCCCGGTCGCGGACCACCGCGGCGTCCGGCCGGGGGGCGGACAGGTACCAGTGCTCGCGGGCGGAGGCGTTCTCGTGGACGGTGAGCGTGAAGCGCTCCCCGACCTTCGTGGTGATGCGGGATTCGCCGGTGGGGTGCGCGACGGGGGTGGGCGCGGCGGTGCCCGACCCGCAGCCCGCGACGAGCGCGAGCAGCCCGGCCGCCGCGACGGCGCCGCCCGCCCGACTTCGCCGTCGGAAGGTACACGCTGTACGCGTCGTTGAGTCCACTGTCCGCTGCCTTGCTCATGTGTCCGTCGATGAGGTCGTTCTCGCTGACCCAGGTCGTCGAGCCCCAGGGGTTGCAGACCTGCAGCTTGTCGCCCTGCTGCGCGATGATGGTCGCGGGCATGGTGCTGACGGAGCCGTCGCCGACCCGCACACTGCGGACACTCGCGTCGACGAGGCTGTCGCCGCCGTGGTAGGCGCCCTTCGCCAGCCGTACCTTGTCGGCCAGTTCGTGCAGCGCCGATTCCACGGCCTTTGCCTCCGCCTCCCCGGCGGCGGCGCCATGTAGCACATGCCGGGCTGGATCGCCCGGCCGATCCGGCCCGCGTCGTCGCCCGCGGCGTCCAGGTCCTTCGCCGGTCCGGACATCCCGGACCTGACCGTGGAGCCGTCCGAAGACGCGCCCATCAGGCTCCCCCGTTGAAATGATCACGACCGCGGGGGAGGCTAACACGCGACAGCCGACCGAAAGTCCGGGTGTCACGCGCCCCGCACCGAGTCGACACACCATCCCCGCCGCGACACCGCGCCATCAGACCGGGAGAGCAACGGCATGCCAGCCTCCGCAGACCGCAAGCACCGCATCGTGACCGCCTTCCAGCGGCGTATCGCCAACCCCCTCAACCGGCGGCTGCCGTTCCAGACCCTCCTGGAGACCACCGGCCGCACCTCCGGCCTGCCCCGGCAGACCCCGGTCGGGGGCCGTCGGGTCGGTGAGTCCTTCTGGCTGGTCTCCGAGTTCGGGCAGAAGTCGCAGTACGTACGCAACATCCAGGCCGACCCGAAGGTCCGCGTCCGCCTCGCCGGCCGCTGGCACCACGGCACCGCCCACCTCCTCCCCGACGACGACCCCCGCACCCGCCTGAGCGCCCTCCCCTTCTTCAACAGCACGGCGGTACGGGCGTTCGGCACGGACCTGCTGACGGTGCGCGTGGATCTGGAGGACTGAGACAGGGCGGCGCGGGAGCGGCGGGGGTCACCCCGGCCACACGATCGCCTGCACCTCGCTGTAGGCGTGCAGGGCGTACGAGCCCACGTCGCGGCCCACCCCGCTCTTCTTGAAGCCGCCGAACGGGGCCTCCATGTTGCGGCCGACCGTGTTGATGCCGACCCCGCCGGCCCGCAGCCGCCGGGCGACCCGGAAGGCGCGGGCGACGTCGCCGGACCAGACGTAGTCGATGAGGCCGTAGTCGGAGTCGTCGGCGAGGGCCACCCCCTCGTCCTCGTCGTCGAAGGGGACGACCACCACGACCGGGCCGAAGATCTCCTCGCGGGCCACCCGCATGTCGTTGGCGCAGTCGGCGAGGAGGGTGGGGGCCACGTAGAACCCGCGCTCCAGCGGCGGCCGTTCACCGCCGGCGACCACCGTCGCGCCCTCCTTGCGGCCCAGGTCGACGTACGACTCGACCCGCGCCCGGTGCTCCGCCGAGATCACCGGACCGACCACCGTGTCCGGCGCGGCCGGGTCGCCGATCCTCAACCGGCGTGCGTACTGCGCCAGTTGGTCGACCAGCCGCTCGTACACCCCGCGCTGCGCCAGCACCCGCGTCGGCGCGGTGCAGATCTGGCCGCTGTAGAAGGAGAACGTGGTGCCGATGCCCGCGACGGCGGAGGCGAGATCGGCGTCGTCGAAGACGAGGGCCGCGCCCTTGCCGCCCAGCTCCATCAGCTGGCGCCGCATGTCCCGCCCGCACACCTCGGCGATGCGCCGGCCGACGGCCGTGGAGCCGGTGAAGCTGACCATGTCGACGTCCTCGGACGCGACCACCGCCTCGCCCACGGCCACGTCCCGCCCGGAGACCACGTTCACCACGCCCGGCGGCGCCCCGGCCGCCTCCAGCGCCTCGGCCATCCGGTAGACGGACAGCGGGTCCTGCGGGGCGGGCTTCACCACCACCGTGTTGCCCATGGCCAGCGCCGGGGCGACCTTTCCGGCCGGGTTGGCCCAGGGGTTGTTGTACGAGGTGATGCAGGTGACGACGCCGACGGGCTGCCGCAGCGCCAGCGCGCCCATCACGCCGGCCTTCCCCATCGGCCCGGCCTCGTTGATCTGCGGTGTGATCGCCCACTCGGCGCTCTCCACGCTCGCGTACCGGCGGAACCGGGCGGCGGCCACCCCGACCTGCATGGCCCGGGCGGTCGCGGTGGTCGCCCCGGTCTCGGCGCGGGCGAGCTCGGCGTACGGCACCAGCCGGCCGCGGATGATCTCCGCCGCCCGCGCCAGCACCGCCGCCCGCTCCTGCGGCCGGGTCCGCGACCACGGCCCGAACGCCTCCCGGGCCGCCGCGCAGGCCGCCCTGGCCTGCTCCGGCGAGGCCTCCGGCGCCCGGCCGACGGTCTCCTCGGTGGCCGGGTCGGTCACCGGGTAGTACCCGCCGTCCGGCTCCGCCCACCGGCCGCCGACGAACAGCCGCTGCCCGTCGCTCACCGCGTCCCCACCGTCCGCGTGTCGGTCCCCGAGCGCAGCACCTTGCCGGGTACGGCGCCGCTCACCACGTCGTCCCGGATCGCCTCGACCCCGTTGACCCACACGGCCCGGACGCCGATGGCCGCCGAGTCCAGCCGGGGGCTGTCGCCCGGCAGGTCGTGCACGAGCCGCGCCTGCCCGGCGTCGATCCGCTCCGGGTCGAACAGGACCAGGTCGGCGTGGAAGCCCTCGCGGATCCGGCCCCGCTCCCGCAGCCCGAACAGCCGCGCCGGATCGTCGGTCAGCATCTGCACCGCCCGCTCCAGACCGACCAGCTTCCGCCGGCGCAGACAGTCCCCGAGGAACCGGGTCGTGTACGGCGCCCCGCACATCCGGTCCAGGTGCGCCCCGGCGTCGGAGCCGCCGAGCAGGACGTCCTCGTGCTGCCAGGTCTCGGCGCGCAGTGCCCAGGAGGCGGGGTCGTTGTCGGTCGGCATCGGCCACAGCACCGTGCGCAGTTCGTCGGCCGCGCAGATCTCCACCAGGCAGGCGAAGGGGTCGAGCCCGCGCTCCTCGGCGATGTCCCGCACCACCCGGCCGCTCAGGCCCTGGTTGGCCTCGCTGTAGGTGTCCCCGATGACGTACCGCCCGAAGTTCGCGAGCCGCCGGAAGACCCCCGCCTCCTTGGACCGGGCCCGCCGCAGCATCTCCGCCCGGACCTCCGGGTCCCGCAGCCTGGCGATCCGCTCGGGGACCGGCAGCGCGAGAATCGGCCCCCATCCGGGGATCAGGTTGAGGGCGCAGAAGGTGCCCAGGGACATGTTCATCGGGGTCAGGATGGGCATGGTGAGCGCCACGATCCGCCCGCCCGCCTTCCGCGCCCGCTCGCTCGCGCTCAGCTGCCGGGGCACCCGCTCCGGTACGGCCGCGTCGACGGTGAGCACGTTCCAGTTGAGCGGCCGCCCGGCGACCGCGCTCATCTCCACGAGCAGATCGATCTCGTCGTCACTGAACTGGTCCAGGCACCCGGCGACGATCGCCTCGATCTGCGTGCCCTCGTGCTCCCCGACCGCCCGCGCCAGGGCGAGCAGTTCGGCGGGCCGTGCGTGCCGGGAGGCGACCGGCCTGCCGTCGCCGTCGGAGTGGGTGCTGGACTGGGTGGTGGAGAACCCCCAGGCGCCCGCGTCCATCGCCTCGTGCAACAGCCGTACGATCTCGGCCAGTTGCTCCTCGTTCGGCTGCCCGCCGACCGCGTCCGGCCCCATCACGTGCCGCCGCAGCGCGCAGTGCCCGACCATGAAGCCCGCGTTGACGGCGATCCGGCCGTCGAGCGCGTCCAGGTACTCCCCGAAGGAGTTCCAGTTCCAGGGCGCCCCCTCCTCCAGCGCGACCAGGGACATCCCCTCCACCTTGGACATCATCCGGCGCGTGTAGTCGGCGTCCTCGGGGCGGGCGGGGTTCAGCGGGGCGAGGGTGAACCCGCAGTTCCCGGCGGCGACCGTGGTCACCCCGTGGTTGAGCGACGGGGTGGCGTACGGGTCCCAGAAGAGCTGGGCGTCGTAGTGGGTGTGGGGGTCCACGAAACCGGGGGCGAGGACGAGACCTGCGGCGTCCTCGGCGGTGCGGGCCTCCTCGGTGACCTCGCCGACGGCGGCGATACGGCCGTCCCGGATGCCGACGTCGGCGGTGCGGGCGGGGGCGCCGGTGCCGTCGACGACGGTGGCGCCCTTGATCACGTGGTCCAGCATTCCCGCGAACCCCCTCAGACCGCTTGCCGGAACCGGCTCGTCCGGTGCACGGGATCCGTGTCGATCTTCGGGATCACGTGCTCGCCGATCAGCCGTATCGTCTGCAGCGTCTCCTCCTTCGGCACCCCCACCGGCAGCCCGAAGCTGAGCTGGTCCGCGCCCGCCTGCTCCCAGCGCTTGCACTGGCGCAGCACCTCGTCCGGGTCACCGCAGATCAGCAGCTCCTCCTCGATCAGCAGCTCCACGAACTCCGGGGTGTACGGGGGCAGCGTCTCCGGCCAGACCGGGAAGCCCTCCGGCCGGGGGAAGGTGTCGTGGTACCGGAAGACCAGCGACGGCAGGTAGTGCAGCCCGCCGCCGACCGCGATCCGGATGGCCTCCTCGTGCGTGGGCGCGCAGATCGCGGTCGTCGTCACCATCACGTTGTCGTTCACGAAGTCACCGACCGGCTCGGCGTTCACGACCGCCGTCTTGTACTGCTCCAGCACCCACTCCATGTCGGAGACCTTCTGGATGCTGAAGCCGAGCACGCCGAGCCCCTTCTTCGCGGCCATGGCGTACGACGCCGGCGACCCGGCCGCGTACCACATCGCCGGGTGGGACTTCCCGTACGGCTTCGGCAGGACCTTCCGCGGCGGCAGCTGCCAGTGCTTGCCCTGGAAGCCCGCGTACTCGTCCTCGCGCCACATCTTGGGGAACTCGGCGATCGTCTCCTCCCAGATCTCCTTCGTGTAGTTCATGTCGGTCACTCCCGGTATGAACCCGAGGATCTCGTGGGACCCCGCGCCCCGCCCGCTGCCGAACTCGAAGCGGCCCTCACTGAGGTGGTCGAGCATGGCGACCTTCTCGGCGACCTTAACGGGGTGGTTGACCTGGGCGAGGGGGTTGAAGATCCCGGAGCCCAGGTGGATCCGGTCGGTCGCGTGCGCCAGGTAGCCCAGGAACACGTCGTTGGCGGACAGGTGCGAGTACTCCTCCAGGAAGTGGTGCTCGGAGGCCCAGGCGTACTTGAAGCCGGACCGGTCCGCCTGGATGACGTACTCGGTCTCCTCCATCAGCGCCTTGTGCTCGGCGAGCGGGTCGGTCGCGGCGCGCTTGCCCACGTATCCCTGTACAAAGAGCCCGAATTCCACGGCGGTTCACCATCCCGGTCCAGGTGGTCCTGCGAGTCCTGTGAGTCCTACGAACTTTCTGACGTACCGTCAGATTCGTCAATAGTTGACACTGTGTCAGATACCTGCCGGGCACCCGGCGGATCGGACGCGGATCAGATGACGCTGACCCCCGCCAGCCACCCGCCGTCGATCACGAACGGCTGCCCGGTGATGTACGAGGAGTCCGCCGAGGTCAGGAAGAGCGCCAGCCGGGCCACCTCCTCCGGCTGCCCGACCCGGCCGAGCGGCACGAGCTTGCGGTACAGCTCGTCCAGCGCGCGGCTCATCTCCTCCGGGTCGGCGTCCGGGTCCAGGCGGGCCGGGTTGGACATGGGGGTGTCGATGGCGCCCGGACAGATCGCGTTGACCCGGATCCCCCGGCCGGCCAGCTCCAGCGCCGCGACCCGGGTCAGCCCCAGCACGGCGTGCTTGGTGGCGGCGTACGTGCCGACGGCCGCCATGCCGGTGAGCGCCGTGTAGGAGGCGGTGTTGACGATCGTGCCGCCGTCCGGCAGCTCCGGCACGACCGCCTTCATACCCAGGAAACAGCCGACCTGGTTGACCCTCACGACCTGCATGAACTCGTCCAGCGGGGTGTCCGCGAGAGCGTTGAAGCGCAGGATGCCCGCATTGTTGACGAGCCCGTCGATGCGCCCGTAGGCCTCCTTCACGGCCCCGACGGCCGAACGCCAGCCGTCCTCGTCGCCCACGTCGAGGTGCACGTACAGCGCGCCGATCTCCTTCGCCAGGGCCTCGCCCTGCTCGTCCAGCACATCGGCGACGGCCACCCGCGCGCCCTCCGCCCGGAAGAGCCGCGCCTCCTGCTCGCCCTGCCCGCGGGCCGCCCCGGTGATGACGACGACCCGCCCGTCCAGCTTGCCCATGGAATCCTCCTCGACTGAGCCGGAGCCCGAACCCGGCTCCGAAGCCACATCTGAATCCGCCGCGCCTCCAGGGCCCGCCGCACACGGCCCGCGCGACGGCAGCCACCCGCCCGTCCAGCCGCCCCAGGCCCCCCTTCTCAGCCCAGCCCGGGTGCGACCTCGGCCCCGAACACCAAGATCTGATCGACGAGTTCGGCCCCACTCCAGCCGCGAAGCCACATCTGAGCCCACCCGCACCCCTGACTGCCGCACACAGCCCACGTAACGGCGAACACCCGCCCGTCCAGCCGCCCCAGGCCCCCCTTCTCAGCCCAGCCCGGGTGCGACCTCGGCCCCGAACACCAAGATCTGATCGACGAGTTCGGCCCGGCTCCGGCTGCGGAACCGCACCTGGATCTGGTCCACGCCCATCGCCCGGTACGCCCGCAGCGACGCGGCGATCTCCTCCGGCGCCCCGGTGAGGGTCCGCCGCCCGACCTCCCAGCCGGCCCGCCCGACGTACAGCGGCTCGGTGATGGCCCCGACGGTGAACGCCCCCTCGACGCCCGCCTCTTCGCGCAGCCGCCGGATGCGGGCGATCTGCGCGGGCAGCCGCTCCCGGGGATCCCCCTGCGGCAGCCAGCCGTCGCCCTTCAGGGCGGCCCGGCGCAGGGCGGGGGGCGAGGAGCCCCCGACCCAGAGCGGGACGTGCGGCTGGGCGGGCCGGGGCAGCTGGCCGAGCCCGGCGAAGTCGTAGAACTTACCGTGGTGTTCGGGGAACTCCGCCGGCCCGAGGGCGGCCCGCAAGGCATCGATCGTCTCGTCCAGCACCGCTCCGCGCCGCTCGAAGTCGGCCCCGACCGCCTCGAACTCCTCCCGCACGTGCCCGGCGCCCACCCCGAGGATCAGCCGGCCGCCGGAGAGGTGGTCGAGGGTGGCGTACTGCTTGGCGGTGAGGAGCGGGTGCCGCAGGCCGACGACGGCGACGTGGCTGAGCAGGCGCACCCGCCCGGTGACGGCGGCGAGGTGGGCGAGGGTCGCGACGGGGTCGTACCAGACCGTGCTCATGGCGCCGGCGAGGCGGCGCGGGATCGCCACGTGGTCGCAGACGGCGAGATAGCCGAACCCGGCCCGGTCCGCCGCCCGCGCGATCTCCACCAGGTCGGCGGGCCCGGCCCCGGCCTCCCACTCCTCGGCGTAGATCGTGCTCTGCGACTGGACGGGCAGCTGCATGCCGTGAGCGAGGGAGGTCACTTCGGCCCCCGCCACAACCCGTCCTCCGTCAGCCCCAGCAGCTCGATGGCGTTGCCGCGCACGATCCGCTCGACCACGTCGTCCGCCAGATGCCCCATCTGCGTCTCGGCGACCTCGCGGGACTTGGGCCAGGTGGAGTCGGAGTGCGGGTAGTCGGTCTCGTACAGGACGTTGCCGACGCCGATGGAGTCGAGGTTCCTGAGCCCGAAGGCGTCGTCGAAGAAGCAGCCGTAGACGTGGCCGGCGAAGGTCTCGGACGGCGGCCGGGTGACCTTGTCGGCGACCCCGCCCCACCCCCGGTTCTCCTCCCACACCACGTCGGCGCGCTCAAGGATGTACGGGATCCACCCGATCTGCCCCTCCGCGTACATCACCCTGAGGTTCGGGAAGCGCTCGAACTTCCCGCTCATCAGCCAGTCCACCATCGAGAAGCAGCAGTTGGCGAAGGTGATGGTGGAGCCGACGGCGGGCGGGGCGTCGGCGGAGGTGGAGGGCATCCGGCTGCTGGAGCCGATGTGCATCGCGACGACCGTGCCGGTCTCGTCGCACGCCGCGAGGAACGGGTCCCAGTCGTCGGCGTGCACGGACGGCAGGCCCAGGTGCGGCGGTATCTCGGAGAACGCGACGGCCCGCACGCCCCGTGCCGCGTTGCGCCGCACCTCCGCGGCGGCCAGCTCGGCGTCCCACAGGGGTATGAGGGTGAGCGGTATCAGCCGGCCGCGCGCCTGCGGCCCGCACCACTCCTCCACCATCCAGTCGTTGTAGGCGCGCACGCACAGCAGGCCGAGCTCCTTGTCCGCGGCCTCCGTGAAGGTCTGTCCGCAAAAGCGCGGGAAGGTCGGGAAGCAGACGGCCGACTGGACGTGGTTGACGTCCATGTCGGCGAGCCGGGCCGGAACGTCGTACGACCCGGCCCGCATCTGCTCGTACGTGATGACTTCGAGCCTGACCTCGTCGCGGTCGACGCCGACGGCGGTGTCGAGCCGGGTGAGCGGCCGCCGCAGGTCTTCGTAGACCCACCAGTCGCCGAGGGGGCCGTCCGCACTGCCGGGATCGCCCATGACGGGCCTGAACCGTCCGCCGAGGAAGGTCATCTCCTTCAGCGGCGCGCGCACGATCCGGGGTCCGACGTCCAGGTACTTCTTCGGCAGCCGGTCCTGCCAGACGGTGGCGGGCTCCACGGTGTGGTCGTCGACGGAGATGATCAGCGGGAACTGTGGTGTCTCCATGTCCCTCACGGTAGCGCCGATCTGACGACCCGTCAGCTACCGAGATGGGGTCCACTGTGTGCGAAGACCGTGTGAGGGCCTTGTGCACTCCGTCGCGCCGACCTGTGATCGCCGTCTCCCACGGCTGACGCAACCGCCCGGAACAAGGCAAACTGACGGGGTTGTTCGTGGACCCGAGGGGGACCAACGCATGGACGATGGGCCGCGAGTGCCTGAGCAGCGGCGCCCCGCCTCCGTGAACGTCACGGAGGCGCAGGCGCTGCGGTTCGGCGTACTCGGTCCGGTACGGGCCTGGCGCGGCACCGAGCCGCTGGGCACGGGCTCCCCGCAGCAGCGCGCCCTGCTGGCCGCCCTGCTGCTGCGCGAGGGCCGTACGGCGACCGCGGCGGAACTCATCGACGCCCTGTGGGGCGCCGAGCCGCCCTCACAGGCACTGGCCGCGCTGCGCACGTACGCCTCCCGGCTGCGCAAGGTGCTGGACCCCGGCGTGCTGGTCAGCGAGTCCGGCGGCTATGCCGTCCGGGGCCTGCGCGAGGGCGCCCTGGACCTGGCACAGGCGCAGGAACTGGCGGCACAGGCGGACAAGGCCCGCACCGCCGGAGACCTGCACCGGGCCCGCGACCTGCTGAACGACGCGCTCGGCCACTGGGACGGCGAACCCCTGGCGGGCGTGCCCGGACCGTACGCCGAGACCCAGCGCGTCCGCCTGGAGGAATGGCGCCTGGGCCTGCTCGAATCCCGCCTGGACATGGACCTGGAGCAGGGCTGCCACGCGGAGGCCGTCTCGGAACTGACCGCGCTGACCGCCGCCCACCCCCTCCGGGAACGCCTGCGCGAGCTGCTGATGCTGGCGCTCTACCGCAGCGGGCGGCAGGCCGAGGCGCTCGCCGTCTACGCCGACACCCGCCGCCTGCTCTCCGAGGAGCTCGGCGTGGACCCGCGCGCGGGCCTCAGCGAGCTGCAGCAGCGCATCCTCCAGGCCGACCCGGCGCTGGCGGAGCCCTCGTCCCCGTCGGCGGAACCGGCCGTCGGTGCGGTCCGCCCGGCCCAACTGCCCGCCTCCGTACCCGACTTCACCGGCCGGGAGCCCTTGGTCGCGGAACTGAGCGAGGTACTCGCCTCGGCGTCGGAGTCGGCGGACGCCGGCAACCGCGTGATGGCGGTCTCCGCGCTGGCGGGCATCGGCGGCGTGGGCAAGACGACCCTGGCGGTGCACGTGGCCCACCGGGCCCGCACGGCCTTCCCGGACGGCCAGCTCTACGTCGACCTCCAGGGCGCGGGCCCCCGCCCCGCCGAACCGGAGACGGTCCTGGGCTCGTTCCTGCGCGCGCTGGGCACGGCGGACTCGGCGATCCCGGACAGCATGGAGGAACGGGCGGCCCTGTACCGCTCGGTCCTGGACAGCCGGCGGGTACTGGTCCTGCTGGACAACGCCAAGGACGCCGCCCAGGTACGCCCGCTCCTGCCGGGCACGGAGGGCTGCGCGGCCCTGGTGACGTCCCGCGTCCGCATGGTCGACCTGGCAGGCGCCCACCTGGTGGACCTGGACGTGATGTCCCCCGAGGAGGCGCTGGCCCTCTTCACGAAGATCGTGGGCGAGGAACGGGTGGCGGCGGAGCGGGAGGCCGCACTGGACGTGGTCGCGGCATGCGGCTTCCTGCCGCTCGCGATCCGCATCGCAGCGTCGCGTTTGGCGGCCCGCCGCACCTGGACCGTCTCGGTCCTGGCCGCCAAGCTGGCCGACGAGCGCCGCCGCCTGGACGAACTCCAGGCCGGTGACCTGGCGGTGAAGGCGACGTTCGAGCTCGGCTACGGCCAGCTGGAGCCGGCTCAAGCACGGGCGTTCAGGTTGCTGGGCCTGGCCGACGGCCCGGACATCTCACTCGCGGCCGCTGCCGCCGTCCTGGACCTCCCGGCGGAGGAGACGGAAGACCTGCTGGAGTCCCTGGTGGACACGTCTCTGCTGGAGTCGGCGGCGCCCGGCCGCTACCGCTTCCACGACTTGGTCCGGCTCTACGCGCGTGCGTGCGCGGAGAGGGACGAACAGCCGCCGAGCGAACGGGAGGCGGCGATGTCCCGCCTGCTGGACTTCTACCTGGCGACGGCGGCACAGGTGTATGCGATGGAGCGGCCGGGGGACCGGTTGGTGGATCATCTGGAGCGCACGGAGTATCCGGGCCTGCGGTTGGAGGACCGGAAGCGAGCGCAGGACTGGCTGTACGCGGAGGCCGTCTCACTGCTGGCGTGCGTGCGGCAGTTCGCCCAGCCGGGCACACTGCCGCGCGCCATCGATCTGTTGTGGGCCGCGGTGGACCTGACCGAGTCGGGCGCCAACTCGCGGGAGTACGACGCCGCCGCCATCGCCCTGCTCGACGCGGCCCGGTCCTGCGGGAACCGGCATGCGGAGGTGCGGGCTTCGGTCGTCCTGGCCAACGCCCACCAGCTCTCGGGGCGGTTCGCGGAGGCGGATGACTCGGCCCTGGAGTCGTTGCGGCTGGGCGACTCCACCGGTGACGCGCTGGCCCGCTGCTGGGCGGCGAACATCCGTGGCGCCATGGCCTTCTACCAGCGCCGCTATGCCGACGCAGAGGAACTGCTCCAGCAGGCACTCGCCGACTTCCGGGACTGCGGTGACCGTGCCGGCGAGGCCAGCGTCCTGTGCAACCTGTCCCGTATCCATGTCGCCACCGGACGCCCGCAGAGCGCCGTGGAACTGGCCCAGCAGGGTGTCGGCATGTACGAGGGTCTGGGGCATGCCGTGAAGACCGCCAACGGGCGCTACGCCCTGGGTATGGCCCTCACGCAGAACGGCCTGCCCATCGAGGCCGCCGAGCGGCTGCACGAGGCGCTCACGGTCTTCCGGGAGAGCCGACAGCGATTGTGGGAGGGAATGACGCTGTTCCGGCTCGCCGAACTCGATCTGGCCGCAGGCCGGCACGCCCAGGCCTCGGTTAGCGCCGAGACGGCTGTGACCGTGCTACGGGGCATCGGCGGAGAGTGGCGGCGCGGGATGGTCCTCACCGTCCTCGGCCGGGCGCTGGCCGGCATCGGGCAGTCCGGACGGGCCCAGGTGTGCTGGCAGGAAGCCCTGTCCATCTACGAGTCGCTGCACTCCCCGGAGACCGAGACCGTCCGTGCGCTGCTGGCGCCGTCCGCCGCGGCCTGAAGTCAACGGGCAGGCGGACGGGCACGTTCATCGTTCGTTTATCGCGCCACGGCAGTCTCCTCCTGTCGATCCGTCGCGTCGGGGGGCAGACGGACCGACTGTGAGGTCGCCTACGCGAACAATCTAGGGTTAGGCGATCCGCGGCCCGTCCGGCTGTCCATCGGGGGAACGGCCGGACGGGCTCGACAGTCGAGAACAGCGCCAATGGGGAGGAAGCACCATGAGCGAGACCACGAAGGACGAGACCGTCACCCCGGACAACGTCCACATCACCGACGCCCCCGCCAAGGTGGCCGACACGGTGAGCACCGACAACGTCCACATCACCGACGCCCCGGCCAAGGGCACGGGTACGGTCACGACGGACAACGTCCACATCACCGACGCCCCGGTGACCACGGACAACGTCCACATCACGTCCGACCCCAGCTGAGCCACCTCCCACACGGGGGAACCGGCCGCGACGGCGCCGAGGGGGAGCCGTCGCGGCCGAGGTGTGTCTAGGGGTAAATCCAGGCCAATCCATGGCGGGAACCTTTCGATCTACTCGAACATTTGCCCCCCCCTTAGCGCTAGCGTCACGTGCGTTCGGAGATCACACCCCTAACAGGAGCTGAAGTGAGCCGTACCAAGAAGATCCTCGCCACCGCCGCCCTGGTGCTCGGCGCCACTGCTGCTGCCGTGAGCCCGGCGCTGGCCAACACCCACGCCACGATCACCACCCCTGACAACACCCACGCCACGATCGTGTCGCCGGACAACACCCACGCCACGGGCAGCCACAGCTGAACAACCACTTCAGCAGGGGCCGAGCCCGCGCTCGGCCCCGTCGGCGCATCCAGCGCCATCCAACTCGCACCACACCGTCTTGCCCTCCACCCCCCGCTCCACGCCCCAGCGCAGAGCCAGCGCCTCCAGCAGGGCGAGACCGCGTCCTTCCTCGTCGTCGAGCGCGGCGGACCGGGACAGGGGGAGGGCCTGCCCGGCCGGGTCCGTCACTTCGACGCGGATGTGATCACCGTCCGTCCGGGCCACCCGCACACGGACCGATGTCCCCTCCCCCACATGCCGGATCACGTTGGTGACGAGTTCGGTGACGCACAGTTCGGCATCCGGGCAGGGTGCGCCCAGATAGCGGCGAACGGTACGGCGAAGCCCCCGCAGCGCCTCCGGTACGGCGGGAAGCTCGACATCCAGTGGCGGCCGGCCCGGTGCCGCGTCGGAGCCCCGCAGCGCCGCCGCCAGCCTGCGCGCCATGGCGGCATTGCAGTTACCGAGCGCCACCAGGCCCGCCGGTGGCCGGTATGCGCCCGCGAAACTCGGCAGGTCCACCCGGAGGGACGGCAGGGTGACGCCGTGGGCGGACAGGGCGGCGCGCAGGTCATCCACGCAGAGGGTGATGTCGTAGACGGAGTTGCCGGAGTGACCGGCTTCGGACGACGGCATGGCTGCGTACGCCTCCCTGTGCTCTCTGTGAGGAAACGGTCACAGAGTGGCGTCTCCGCAGGTACCGTTTGAAGAGCTTTCGGCTACGCAGAGCAACAGGCAAACGGCGGTGATGAGTTGTGCCCCCACGCAAGGACCCCGACGCCTCGGCCAACGTCCCCTCCTTCTACGGCGCCGAGTTGCGCTACCGACGGGAACTGGCAGGGCTGACCCTGGAACAACTGGCGGAAGGAAGCTTCCGTGGCGTCCCTTTCCTGAGCCAGATCGAACGCGCCGAGCGCCGCATGCCGGTGGATCTGGCCCGGCATGTCGACAAGGTCCTGAAGACGGACGGGTTTTTCGAGCGGCGTTGTGAAGACGCGCGCAGGGCACGGCAGTCCGGGCATGCGGAGTACTTCGCGGATGTGGCGGAGATGGAGCAGCATGCGGAGACGATCGACGATTGGGCGCCCATGCTGGTGCCGGGGCTACTGCAAACGCAGGCCTACGCCGAGGCCGTCGTCCACACGTCACTGCCGTGGCTGCCGCCCGAGACGGTCGACAAGCAGGTCCAGGCCCGGTTGAAGCGGGCGGAGATCTGGAAACGCGAGGAGCGGCCGTCGTTCTGGGCTGTCCTGCACGAGTCCCTCGTCCACAAACCTCTCCTCCCGTCGGCGGAGATGGCGGTGCAACTGGAACACATCGTTCACGTGATCCGCTCCACGCAGGGCGTTCTGCAGATCCTCCCGGAAACGGCGCACGCCCACCCGTTCATGATGGGAATGATGCGGGTCATGACCTTCCCAGACGCACCACCGGTCGCCTACACCGAGGGCCTCCACAATGGCCAACTCATCGACTATCCAGCGCTCGTGAAGAACTACCGTAGGTCGTACGATCTGCTCAGGGCCGCGGCACTACCGCCAGAGGCGTCCCTGGCCATGGTCGAACAAGCGGCAGAGGACTACCGAGATGGCAAGCACCGGGACTGACCTGAGCACGGCTGTTTGGCGCAAGAGCAGCTACAGCAACGGAAGCGGCGGCGAGTGCGTCGAAGTCTCCGACGCTCACCCTGGCGTGGTCCCCGTCCGCGACTCGAAGAAGGCGCAGGGCGGACCGGTGCTCCTCTTCCCGCCCCTCGCCTGGCACGCCTTCGTCGGCTCGCTCAAGGGCTGAGCAGGGTTATCCACAGGGCAAGCGGCAGGGCGTGGTTTCTGCGATCTTGCCCTGGTGGAGCGCAGGGACCTGAGGGCGCTGGCGGACAGGGGCGTCCTGCTCACCTCACGTGCCGTCGAGGCCGGCTGGCCCCGGCGCGGTCTCACGCGTGCGCTGCGCGCGAAGGGTTGGACCCAACTCCGGCGTGGCGCCTGGGCGGAGCCGGGCCGCGACCCCGACCTGCTCACCCGGCTCCGGGCGGTGCTGTTCCGCGAACCCCGGCTGATCGTGAGCCACGGTTCGGCGGCTGCCCTCTGGCGCATCGAGTTGCTCGGCGGCAGCCGTGGTAGCCGTAAGGCGCCGTTGGAGTTCATTGATCCAGAGCTCACTCTCCGCCGTATGAGCAACGGCGTACGCGTACACCGCCTGCTTCTCGACCCGGCGGACGTGGTGGAACGGCAGGGGCTGCGCCTCACCAACCCCACCCGTACGGTCACCGACCTGCTCCGACGCGGTCCGAGGAACGAGGCGGTCGTCGCCGTGGACTCGGCGCTGACCTACCGCAGGGTCGGACACGTCCGCCGGGCACTCCTCACCCGGTGGGACGACGTCGTGGCCGCGCTGGAGTCCGCGGGGCAGGCTCAGGGCTCGGTACGGGCCCGGCGTTGGCTGCGCCTGTGCGACCCACGCGCCGGTTCCCCGGCGGAGACGGTTGCCCGACTCCGTATGTACGACGCTGCTCTTCACCCCGAGAGCCAGGCCGAGCTGCGTACACCGGAGGGACGCCATCGCACCGTCGATTTCCTGTTCCGGGCGGCGGGATTGGGCGTGGAGATCGAGGGCTACGCCTACCGCGGCACCCGTGACGCCCACCGCCAGGACATCGCCCGCTTCAACCAGCTCCTGCGGTGCCCGGAGATCCGCGGCCTCCTCCGCTTCAGCGCCGAGGACGTTTTCCACCGCCCTGCGTACATGGTCGAGGAGATCAGGGCCACCCTTGCCGACCTCACCGGGGTTGGCCCTACCGCCAGTTGCCTCGCGGTCCGGGGCCGGGGAGACGCATCCGCGCCTCGCCTGCACGCCCGGCAGGCTCGGCGATTGCGGCCGAGTGGGGGTGAGGGGAGGGGCTGAGGGGAGAAGGCGGAGGCGCGGGAGGGCGAGGGGAGGCGGGGGCTCGGGCGGGCTGGGAAGCGGAGGGAGGGGGGGATGTGGGGAAGGAGAGGCAGCGGGGACTGGATGGCAGTGATCGGGGAGCAATTGGAACGTTTGGGCCATCCTCATGGCCAGGGCCCCGCCACCCCCTGCACCAACCGCCCCTATCCATCCCCCCTCCCATTCCCAGCCCGCCCAAATCATCCAATTGCCCTTTCTCTCGTGACTGGTAGGAGTGGTGTGACTGACGAGGCTG